>CAYGMD010000041.1:0-31792 GCA_964350785.1 uncultured Acidobacterium sp.
TCATCGATCTGCAGGACATCGGCGCGCGCATCTACACCTACATCTACACGATGGCCAACTGCCTGCGCGCGTGCGCGAAGCACGGCGTCGACATCATCGTGTGCGATCGGCCCAACCCCATCGCCGGCCTCGACGTCGAAGGACCGATGCTGGTTGAAGGCTACGAGTCGTTCGTCGGCCAGTTCCCCATCCCGATGCGGCACGGCATGACCATCGGCGAGCTGGCGCGCCTGTTCAACGAGCATTTCGCCATCAACGCGCCGCTCGAGGTGGTCACCATGGAGGGCTGGTCGCGGGCGATGTACGGCGATGACACCGGCCACCCGTTCGTGATGCCCTCACCCAACATCCCCACCCTCGACAGCTGCATCGTCTACCCGGGCACGGTGTTGTTCGAGGGCACCCTGGCCTCAGAGGGCCGCGGCACGACGAGACCGTTCGAACTGGTCGGCGCGCCGTGGGTGCAGGCCGAGCGCTTTGCGGTGGCCATGAACGCGCGGCGCCTGCCGGGCGTGCACTTCCGCGCCGCCGTGTTCGAGCCGACGTTCCAGAAGCACGCCAGGACGGCGTGCGGCGGCTGCCAGATCCACGTGCTCGATCGCGCGGCGTTCAAGCCGGTGCTGACCGGAGTCGCGTTGATCGACGAGATTCGCGCCGCGGATCCGTCGGCTTTCGCGTGGCGGCCGGCGCCGTACGAATACGAGCACGACAAGGAACCGATCGACATCCTGTCGGGATCGCCGGCCTTGCGCGTGGCCATCGATGCCGGCGGGCGCGCCGAGCAACTGGCCCAGGCCTGGGCGGTCGAGAGCCGGCCGTTCGAGAAGGTGCGCGAGCAGTTCCTCCTCTATTCCTGATCATGGCGCCCAAGGGTGAAGTCCTCGACGTCGAGCGTTCGCTGCTGATCCAGGCGCCGCCGATCCGGGTCCTGGCCGCGTTCTTCGACGCCAAGGACCTGGCCGGGTGGTGGCAAGTGGTGCGCGCGGTCACCGTGGCGCGGCCGCTTGGCATGTACGCCGTCGAGTGGGAATCGACTCCCTTCAAGGACGAGGTGCTGGGCCGCCTCGGCGGCACGTTCCACGGCACCATCATCGACTACCGTCCGTCCGGCGCGTTCTTCATCGCCGAGGCCTACTGGCAGCCGCCCGACGGCGAGCCGATCGGGCCGATGGCGCTCGCAGTCCACTGCCGACCCCACGGCAACGGCCGTTCGACCATGCTCACCGTGCGCCAGAGCGGCGAGGGCGAAGGGCCGCGCTGGCAGCGCTACTTCGAGATCATGGGCCGCGGCTGGGAAGGTGCGCTGCAGGAGATGAAGGACTACATGGACAGAGAGTCGGAGCGCACCAGGCGGCATGACGAATGGCAACGCTCAAGAAGCTGACACGGTAACTGTTCGGTCTCGGCGGCCCACGTCACCGTGACGAGGGACTGCGCCTCGGCACCGTCCGGCGGCAACTTTCCTCCGAGACATCGCGGCCGGGGGCGGTAACATCTGCCCGACATGGACCGTGCGGATGTCGTAATCGCCGGCGGCGGCGTGGTCGGCTGCAGTGCCGCGTGGCACCTGCGCCAGGACGGCTTCACGGGACGCATTGTCGTGGTCGAGCGCGACCCGACCTACCAGCGCGCCTCGTCGTTCCTCGCCATGGGCGGCATTCGCCAGCAGTTCTGCACGCCGGTCACCGTGGCCATGGTGCGGTTCAGCGTCGAGCTGTGGAGGAAGTTCGACACCACGCTCGGGACGCCGCAGCACCGGCCACGGGCGTGGTTCCGGCCGCGCGGCTACCTGTTCCTGGCCAACGGCGCCACCTCCACGGCGCTGACCCATCGCTACCGGGAAGAGAAGCAGGCCGGCGCCTCGGTGCGCATGGTCGCCGTCGAAGAACTGCGGCAGATGCTGCCCGACGTGATGCTCGACGACATCCTGTTCGGGGTGCTTGGCGACGAAGACGGCTATGCCAACCCTCGCGAGGTGCTGGCCGGGTTTCGCGCCGGGGCGGAGCTGGCGGGCGTCGAGTTCGTGACCGGCGAGATCACCAGTATCGATCACCAACTGGGCAAGGTGACGGGCGTGCAGCTGGCCGGCGGCGCCCGCATCGCCGCACCGTCGGTCGTCAACGCCGCCGGGCCGTGGGCCGGCCGGCTGGCGGCGCTGGCCGGGCTGACCGTGCCGGTCGTGCCCCTGCGACAGATGCTGTTCCGGTGCACGCTGCCGTACCAGTGGCCGTATCGTTTTCCGATGTTGATCGATCCGGGCGGTGTGCACTGGCGGCATGACGATGCGATCGAGCCGGGCGGCGCGGACAGGATCATCCTGGCCTTCACGAACTGGAATGAGCAGCCGGGCGAAAACCTGGCCGCGGACCCCGACCGCTGGAAGAAGGACTTCTACCCCGCGATGGTGAACCGCGCGCCCGAACTCCGGGACGTCACCGGCGTGGAGGGCTGGGCCGGGCTCTATGAAATGACGCCGGACCACAATCCCGTGCTCGGGCCGCATCCGGCACTCGAAGGGTTCATCTTCGCCAACGGCTTCAGCGGACACGGGTTGATGATGTCGCCGGCCACCGGCAAGATCGTCAGCGAGTTCGTTCGACTGGGGCGGTCCGACACGTTCGATGTAGCGATCTTCGCGCCCGATCGCTTCGCGCGTGGCGCCCTGATTCACGATGCCGCCACGATCTGAGGGCGCGGGGCTTCGCCCCGCGTAAGGGTCGGCCTGCGGCCATCCTCGGGCTCGTCGCTTCGCGACTTCGTGGGGCTCGGCGGCTGCGCCGCCTCGTGGGGATAGCGCATTTCCCCACGCCCGAAGGGCGCCTTACGAGCGCCGAAGGCGCGAGCCCGACGAGCGCGCAGAGCGCGCGAGCCCCACGCGTGAGCGCCTACACGCGGCGGATGCGAACGAAGTTCGAGCCGCCGCGGTCGAGATCCGTCGCCGTGTTGACGAACACCAGCGTGGCGTTGTCGGGCGCGGCCGAGCGCTTGACCGCGCCGTCCACGACTCGGGTGATGACCTCCTCCATGTCGCCCCCCAGGTCGCACACCATGGGAATCACGCCGCGCCACAGGTTCAGCCGCCGCGCCACTTCTTCGCTGTCGGTGGCCGCCAGGATGATGGCCTGCGGCCGGGTGGCCGACAGCAACCGCGCCGTCTGCCCTTCGCGGGTGACCGCGACGATCGCGTGGGCGCCGGCGCGGCGGGCCAGCGTCACCGCCGCCTCGCTGAGCGCGCGGGTGTGGTCCACGTTCGGCTGGTTCTCGGCAGTCGCCGCCCACGGCCCCATCGATTCGGCATCGCGAATGATGGCGTCGAGCACCTCCACCGATCGCACCGGATAGCGCCCGGTGGCGGTCTCGCCCGACAGCATGATGGCGTCGGCGCCGCCGTCCACGGCGCCGGCCGCGTCGCTGGCTTCGGCGCGGGTCGGCCGCGGCTCGGTGCGCATCGACTCGAGCACCTGCGTCGCCACAATCGCCGGCACCGATCGCGCGTGCGCCTTGCGAAGGATCTCTTTCTGCACGCGGGGCACCCGTTCCAGGGGGATCTCCAGGCCCAGGTCGCCGCGGGCCACCATTACCGCGTCGGTCGCATCGAGAATTTCGTCGAGGTTGTCGATCGCCTCGGGGCGTTCGAGCTTGGCGATGATCGGCACCTTCGGCCGGCCGGCCTCCCGCATCAGCGTGCGCGCGCGGGTAATGTCCGAGGCCGCCTGCACGAAGCTCAAGGCGACCATGTCGACGCCCAGCGCCAGGCCGAACGCCAGGTCGCGGCGATCCTTGCCGGTGATCTCGGAGCGCAGCGGCACATGGGGCGCGTTGATGCCCTTGTGCTCGCCAAGGTCGCCGCCATCGATCACGCGCGTCTGGATCTCGCTCGCCGAGGCCGACTCCACTTCAAGCTCGATTTTGCCATCGTCAATCAGCAGGCGGTCGCCCTTCGCGACCTTGAGCGCCAGTTCGGCGTAGTCCGTGTACACCCGGCCGGGCCCGCCCACTGCGTCGCCAATCGCCACCACCAGGGTCTCGCCGCGCTCCAGGTGAATGGCCTGGCCGCCGGCCAGCGCGCCAATGCGAATCTTCGGTCCGCTCAGGTCCTGCAGGATGGCGACATGCCGCTTCGCCCGCTTGGCGGCTTCGCGCACCATGTGGAACTTCGCGGCATGGTCGGCCTGCGTGCCGTGCGAGAAGTTCAGGCGGACGATGTCGACGCCAGCGGCGATCAACTGGTCCAGCAGGCTCGGGGCGCTGCTGGCCGGACCAATCGTCGCGATGATCTTGGTGTGCCTCACGGTCACCAGCTTAACGCGGAGGCAGCGGCCATGGCAGAATCCATGAGTGACGTTCGCTGACGCCGGGACCCTGCTCCAGACGCTCGCGCTGGCCGGCGGGGCCCGCCGCATTCTCGAGGTCGGCACCGGGGCCGGCCGGTTCACCCTGTCGCTCGCCGCGGCGCTGCCGCCGGATGGCATGATGATCACCATGGAAGCCGATGCCGCGCTGGCCGGCGAGGCGCGCCGTCAACTGGCGGCCGCCGGCCACGGCGAGCGCGTAAGCGTGATGGTCGGCGACGCCACGCGGTTCCTGCACAAGATTGCCGGGCCGTTCGACCTGATCGTCCAGGCCAGCGATCCGGCCCGGTACGACGCCATGCACGAGCGGCTGGTGACGCTACTTCGTCCCAACGGCGTACTGGTGACTGATAACATCGCAGGCAGCGGCGATCACGATCCCGCGGCGGCGTTCAGCCGCCGCCTGGCGGCCGACACCCGCTTGCAGACTTCATTCCTTCCGATCGGTGACGGCGTGGCAATATCGGTGAAACGAGCATCATGACTGTAGGCGAATGGCTGGAGTGGGCAAAGGCCGCCGCGAGCGAGCGCGGGCTGCCCGAACTGATCGGACCGCTCGAAGGCCTCGCCCAGGCGACCGAGCGGCTGCGCGCGGCCGACTGGAATGACGACGCCGACAAGGACACCCCTCGCGATCCGGCGGAGGCGAAATGACCATCGCCGACGTCGCGCCGCGCCTGGCCAGGGGTGAGGTCAAGTCCGAGAAGCTGACCGAAGAGTGCCTGTCGCAGATCGAGGCGCTCAACCCGAAGCTCAACGCCTTCATCACGGTGACTGCCGATACGGCGCTCGCCGAAGCCCGCGCCGCCGACAAGGAGATCGCCGGCGGCCGCGGCCGCGGCCCCATGCACGGCATCCCCGTGTCGCTCAAGGACCTGGTCGACATCACGGGCGTGCGGACCAGCGCCGGCTCACTGGTCCGGGCCGGCCACGTCGCCGCCACCGACGCCACCGTCACCGCGCGGCTGCGCGCAGCCGGCGCGGTGTTCGTCGGCAAGACCAACCTCCACGAGTTTGCCTTCGGCACCACGACCGAGGACTCGGGGTTCGGCGCGGCCCACAATCCCGTCGATCCCGCCCGTTCGCCCGGCGGCTCCAGCGGCGGCTCGGCCATTGCCATTGCCACCGGCATGTCGCTCGGCACCGTCGGCACCGATACCGGCGGATCCATTCGCATTCCCGCCGCCGCCTGCGGCATTGTCGGCCTCAAGCCGGAGTGGGGCGACCTGTCCGCCTCGGGGGTGGTGCCGCTCAGCCGCCAACTGGATCACGTCGGGCCGCTGGCGGCGTGCGTGGCCGATGCCTGGATCCAGTACAACGCGATGCTGCCGCCCGACCGCCAGTCGGGCGCCATGCCCGCGGCCAGGCCGCTCAAGGGGCTGCGCCTGGGCGTGCCGGCCGGCTACCTGTTCGATTGCCTCGACGCCGACGTCGAGCGCGTGGTGGCCGCCACCATCGAGGCCCTGCGCGGGGCGGGCGCGACCGTCACCGACGTCGCCATTCCCCACGCCACCGACATGGCCGCCATCTACCTGCACCTGGTTCTTGGCGATGCCGCGGAGTATCACGCGCGGACACTGCTGTCGCGGCCGCACGACTACACGCCGAACGTGCGCCTGCGCCTCGAGATGGCGCGCTACGTGCTGGCCGAGGACTACGTTCGCGCGCTGCGCGGCAAGGCCGTGATCGCGCACGAAGTCGACCGCGCGCTGGCCGGCGTGGATGCCCTGGTGCTGCCGGCGCTGGCCATTCCGGCGCCGCCCATCGGCGCGGCCACCATGCCGGTCAAGGGCGGGCCCGAGGCGGTGCGCACGCTGATGCTGCGCTGCACACAACCCTTCAACCTGTCGGGGCATCCCGCCATCGCCCTGCCGTGCGGCACGACCCACGCCGGGCTGCCCATCGGCCTGCAGCTGGCCGGCCACAAGGGCGGCATCGTGGCCCTGGTCCAGGCGGCGCTCGCCGTGGAGCGCGCCGTCGCGCACGCGGGATGATCGAACGGTACTTTCACCGTTGGGAGCAGCAGCTCGCCAACGTCAGCAAGCACGAACGGCTGGTCCGCCCCTTCGAGTGGGGCGAGGACTGGATCGATGAGCCATTGGACAAACCTTCAGGTTTGTCGGCGGTCTCGTCGTTTGTCGATCGCGTCATGCAGGACACCGACGCGTTCTACACGCCCGACCCCGTGCGCTACACCTTTACGCAGGCCTTGCCCAGTGTGCGCGCGGGCGGCGAAGAGGGCCTGCTGACCTATGCCAGCGGGTTCGCCACGCCGCACGACGCCAACAACACCGTGCTGGCCCGATACTTCCCGGCCGCGCCCCTCCGCAAGCCGCGGCCGGGCGCGCCGCGCCGCGCCGTCGTCGTGCTGGCGCAGTGGAACTCCGATGCCAACGGCCATGTCGGGCTCTGCAAGATTCTCGCGAAACTCGGCATCGCCTCGCTGCGCATCAGCCTGCCGTATCACGATGCCCGGAGGCCGCCGGAGCTGACGCGCGCCGATTACATCGTGAGCTCGAACGTGGTGCGGACGCTGCAGGTGTGCCGGCAGGCGGTGCGCGACGTCCGGCTGGCACTGTGGTGGCTGCGCGACCAGGGCTACGACCGCCTGGGCCTGCTCGGTACGAGCCTGGGGTCGTGCCTGTCGCTGCTCACCACCTGCCACGAACCGCTGGTGAGGGCGCAGGCGCTCAATCACGTGTCGCCGTATTTCAGCGACGTGGTGTGGCGCGGCCTGTCGACGGAACACGTGCGCGAGGGCCTCGAGGGTCATGTCGACGCCGATCAACTGCGCGACTTGTGGCGGCCGATTAGCCCGTGGTCGTTCCTGGATCGCCTGCACGATCGCCAGACGCTGCTGATCTACGCGAAATACGACCTGACCTTCCCGGTCGATTTGTCGCTGAAGCTGGTGGATGAGTTCAAGCGCCGCCGGCTGCCGGTGAAGGTCAACGTGCTGCCGTGCGGGCACTACTCGACCGGCGCCTCGCCGTACAAGTTCCTGGACGCGTGGTATCTGGGAAGATTCCTCGCCACGACGCTATAGCATCCGCATCAGGCGGATCAGGGCGTCGTAGATCGACCCGGCCAGCGATTGTACGAGCGGTGTGACCTCGCCCGAATCCATCGATTCGGCCACCGTCACCGGGTCGGTGAGCAGCAGCCACACCGTGGCGCCCGCGATAATGGTGGCCATCAGCCCGACAATGCCGACGAGGCTGAACAGCCGGCCGCCAAGTCCTGACGGCTTCCGCTGGATCTTGATATCCATAGCGAAGCGAGGATCATACACCCCGCAATCTAAGGGTTGGACGTAAGCCCGGCCTTGCCGGTTCTTTCAGTGCAGCCGGCGGTGGCCTAGGCCACCAGCACAATTTTGCCGAATTGCTGCCGGGCTTCGAGCCGCCGCTGGGCTTCGGCCGCCTCCGCCAGCGGGTAGGTGTGGTCGACCACCGAACGCAGCTCCCCGGCGAAGAAGAACTGGGCAGCCCGCATCAGCTCGCCCTTGCGGCCCATGTACGACCCGAGCAGCGACAACTGGCGGCCAAACAGGAACCGCAAGTCGATGTGCGCCTCGTGGCCGGTCGTGGCGCCGCACGTCACCAGCCGCCCGGCGCGGGCCATGCACTTCAGGCTGCGATCCCAGGTCGCCGTGCCGGCGTGCTCGACCACCACGTCCACGCCGCGGCCGCCGGTGAATTCCTTGATCGCCGCCGGCACGTCCTGCGTGCTGTGGTTCACCACTTCGTAGGCGCCCAGTTGCCGCGCCTTGGCGAGCTTTTCGTCCGACCCGGCCGTGGCAAACACGCGGGCACCGTGCCGCCACGCAATCTGGATGGCGGCCTGGCCGACGCCGCTGCCGGCGCCGATCACGAGCACGTCCTCGCCGGCTTGCAGCTTCGCGCGGGTAATCAGCATGTGCCACGCGGTCAGGAACGTCAGCGGAAACGCCGCCGCTTCGACAAAGCCGATCGCATCGGGAATCGCGATCAGGTTCTGCACCGGCACCTTGACGTATTCGGCGTAGCCGCCGTCGCTGCGGTAGCCCAGGACGTCGTAGACCGGACATTCGTTGTCGCGGCCGTCGAGGCACGCGGCGCACCGGCCGCACGACAGGCCCGGTTGCAGCATGACGCGGCGGCCCACGCCGTACTCGCCGCCGGGCGCGCTGGCGACTTCGCCGGCCACGTCGGCGCCGGAAATGTGGGGAAACGGAATGCTGACCCGCTCGATGCCGCGGCGCTGCCACAAGTCGAGATGATTGAGCGCGCACGCGCGCACGCGCACGACGACCTCGCCCGGGCCGGCCACCGGCTCGGGTGCGTCTTCGTAGCGGAGGACGTCCGGTCCGCCGTGTGCGTGAAAGCGTATGGCCTTCAACTTGGATGTCTGCGTCTTAGATTTCGGGCATCAGGACCTGATGGGGTCCGAGCCCAAGATCAGGCAGTGATCCCGATATCTTATCCAAGTCGCCGACGATCACCGTCGTCATTCTGGGCAGGTCAAGGTATTTCCCGGCCACCCGGCTGACCTCGTCGGCGGTCACCTGCGCCAGGCGGGGGATGAAGTCCTCGAAATAGCTGTCGGGCAGGCCGTGCAGCGCCAGTTGCGCCACGGAACGCGCAACCTGGGTGGCGGTCTCGAAGCCGCGGGGATAGCCCTTGCTCACCGTGGCAAAGCCCATCGACAACTCGTCGGCGGTGGCCGGACGGCTCGCCGCGATGTCGCGCATCTCGGTCAACGCTTCGCGAATGGCCGGCACCGTCACGTCGGTACCCACGCTGGTCTGCATGACGAACGGGCCAATGCCGCGCCGCAGGTCGAAACCGGTCCGCACGCCGTAGGTGTAACCCTTGGCCTCGCGCAGGTTGAGGTTGATGCGGCTCACGAACTGCCCGCCGAGGATGGTGTTGAGCATCAGCAGCGCGTGATAGTCGGGCGTGGCGCGCGGCGCGCAGGCGTGGCCGATGCGCAACTCCGATTGCGCCGCGCCGGGCCGCGAAACGACGCCCAGCCTCGTCAGCGGCATGGCCGGCGGCGGCGCCAGCGCCGCGGCGCGATCCACCACCATCGTCGAGGGGCCGGCGCGCCAGCCGTCGAACGCGGCCGACGCCAGATCCAGCAATTCCTCGGCGGGGCGATCACCGACGATGACGAGGGTGGAGCCGGCGGGGGCGAACAGCGCGGCATGCATCAGGCGCGCGTCATCGACCGTGGTCGCCGCCAACGACGCCGTGGTGCCGAGGCCGAGATGGCCGTAGGGGTGGCTGCCGTACAAGGCCTGCGCGAACGCGCGCTCGGCCATCGCGCCGGCGTGGTCTTTCATCTGGCGCAGGCGCTCGAGCCGCAGGTTGCGGATGCGGTTGAAGTCGTCGGCCGCAAGATTGGGCGCCGAGACGATCTCGTGGACCAGCGCCAGGCCGGTTTCGCAGAACCGATCCAGCGTCGTCAGCGACACCACCACGGCGTCGGCGCCCACTTCGAGATCGAGATCGCCGCCAATGCGGGCGATGCGATCGGCCACTTGCAGGGCCGACTCGCCGCGGCTGCCTTCGTCGAGCAGGCCGGCCGTGATCGACACGAGGCCGGGACGGTCGCCAGGGTCCGCCGACGACCCGCCGGGCACGAGCAGCGCCATCGAGACCAGCGGCACCGCGCGGTGCGTCACGGCGCGCAACTCCAGGCCGTTGGCCAGCGTGCGCCGGGCGATGCGCGGGAAATGGAACGGGCGGTCCGGACCGGGGACCGGTAGCCGGCTGCGATCAACCGGGCTCATGAGACGTGAACCGCGGTCGCGCCCGGCAGGGCCAGGTCGCGGCGCCCGCGCGGGACCACGCTCAGCGCCACGAGCGGCGCGTCCAGCAGCCATCGCCGGGCGGCCGCCGCCACGGCGTCAGCGGTGATGCTCGTGTAACGCTGGCGGTCGCGGTCGAAGTAGCCGGGATCGCCAAGGTAGGTGTTGTACGCGTTCAACTGATCCGACTTGCCGCCAAAGCCGCCGATGGTCTGGAGGCGATACAGGAACTGCGCTTCGGTCTGCGCCAGCGCGCGCGCCATCTCGTCGGGCGTCGGGCCGCCGGTGGCGATCCGTGACACGGCGGCGCGAATCGCCGCCTCGAGCTCGGCCAGCGACACGCCGGCCGCGGCGGTGCACACCATCTGGAACATGCCGTTAATCTCCCGCGACTGCTGGTAGGCCGACACGTCGGTGGCGACGCGGCGTTCGTACACCAGTTGCTTGTACAAGCGTGAAGTCTTGCCGTGGGCCAGCACGTCGGCCGCGACGTCGAGCGCCGCGTCGCCGTCGGCGAACATGGCCGGCGAGTGCCAGGCGAGGTAAAGCCGCGGCAACTCGACGCGGTCCTCGAGCACGAGGCTGGCGCTGGCCGCCAGGGTGGCCTCGGCGCGAACCGGCCCCGGCACGGGCCCCGGCGGCAAGTCGCCAAAGAACTGCTCGGCGAGGTCGAAGGCCTGCCCGGTCTCCACGTCGCCGGCGAGGGCCAGCGAGGCGTTGGCCGGGTGATAGAACGTCTGGAAGAACGCGTGGACGTCCTGCAGCGTCGCCGCGCGCAGGTCGTCGGGGGCGCCGATCGTCGGCCAGTGATAGGGATGGTCGGGCGCGAACATCGCCGCCGACAGCGCCATGCCGGCCATGCCGTACGGGCGGTTCTCGTAATTCTGGCGGCGCTCGTTCAGCACCACCTCGCGCTGGTTGGCGAACTTCTCTTCGGTGAGCGCGGGCAGCAGGTACCCCATGCGGTCCGACTCCATCCACAGCGCCAGCTCGAGCGACCCGGTCGGCACCACCTCCCAGTAGTTGGTGCGATCGGTGCTCGTCGACCCGTTGACCTGGCCGCCGGCGCGTTGCATGGGCGGGAAGTAACCGTGGTTGTGATGCTCGGAGCCCTCGAACATCAGGTGCTCGAACAGGTGAGCGAAGCCGGTGCGGCCGGGGCGCTCGTTCTTGGAGCCGACGTGGTACCACAGGTTCACCGCGACCATGGGCAGCTGGTGATCCTCGTGCACGATCACGTCGAGGCCGTTCGAGAGTGTGCGTTTGGTATACGGTATCTGCATCTTGATCGGGCCGGGAGTCGGGAGTCGGGCGTCGGGCGTCGGAAGACCGTCCTGATTATGTCATCCCCGTGGACCATGCTCGGCGTCGTTTCCCTGGCCCAGTTCCTGGGAATGACGTTGTGGTTTTCGGCCACGGCGGTGACGCCGCTGCTGGTCCGTGAGTTCGACATTCCACCCGGCCACGTGGCGTGGCTGACCATGGCGGTGCAGGCGGGCTTTGTCGCGGGCACGCTGGTCAGCGCGCTGACGAATCTGGCCGACATCCTCAACCCGCGCGCGCTGATGTGCCTCGGCTCGCTGGCCGGCGCGCTGGCCAACGCCGCCGTCATCGTCGCGCCCGGCTCGACGTCGGTGATCGCGTTGCGGTTTCTCACCGGCGCCTCGCTGGCGCTGGTGTATCCGCCCGGTATGAAGGTCGCCGCCGGCTGGTTTCGTGATCGCCGCGGCTTCGCGCTGGGCCTGCTGATCGGCGCGCTCACCCTCGGCAAGGCCTTTCCCCACTTGCTGACCGCGCTCTTTGGCGCCAACTGGCGCGGGCCGATGCTGCTGGTGTCGGGACTGGCGGCCACCGGCGGCATCCTGGTGCTGGCCGTCGTGCGCGATGGCCCGTACGTCGCCGCCACCGCACCGTTCGATCCGCACGCGATCCGGAAGATCCTGGCCAGCCGCGGCGCGCGGCTCGCCACGTTCGGCTACCTGGGACACATGTGGGAGCTTTACGCGATGTGGACGTGGATCGGGGTGTTCGCCACCGCCAGCTTCGCGGCCACCGGCCTGGCGAACGCGAGTGCGGCCGGCTCGCTCGCCGCGTTTCTTGCCATCGGCAGCGGCGCGGCCGGCTGCGGCATGGCCGGCTACCTAGCCGACCGCTTCGGCAAGGCGCGCATCGCCATGTGGGCCATGCTCGGCAGCGCCGCCTGCGCCGGCCTGACCGTCGCGGTGTTCGGCGGCTCACCGGTCTGGCTCTACGCGCTCGTCATGGTCTGGGGCTTCGCCGTCGTCGCCGACTCGGCGCAGTTCTCGGCGCTCGTCAGCGAACACGCGCCGAAGGAACACATCGGCACCGCGCTCACGATGCAGACGTGCGTGGGGTTCCTGCTGACGATGGTGACGATCGAGTTGCTGCCGAGGCTGGCGGAGGTCACGAGCTGGCGGTACGCCGCGCTGCTGCTGGTACCTGGCCCGTTGCTCGGCGCCTGGGCGATGGCGCGGATGAGGAATTAGCCACAGAGGACACAGAGGACTCAGAGCCAATACCTTCTAAATGCGATCGGGCTTCGAACGGGCCGACGGGCATTTTGAAAGACTTGACTCGGTGTCCTCTGTGTCCTCTGTGGCCTATTTGACCTGCACCAACGGAATCTTGCCCTTGTGCGTGATCGCGTTCTTCTGGGCAGCGACGGCGATCTGAATCACCGTGGCTTCGGCGAGCGCCGTGAACGCCTTGGCCGCCACCGATTCCGGCTCGGCAATCACCAGCGGGATGCCGCGGTCGCCGCCGACGCGGATCGGCTGGTAGATCGGCAGGCGGCCCAGGAACGGCACCTCGAGCTGGTGCGCCATCTGCTCGCCGCCGCCATGCCCGAAGATGTCGGCCTCGTGATGGCAGTTGGTGCACTCGTAGAACGCCATGTTCTCGACCATCCCGAGCGTGGGGATGTTGAGCTTCTGGTACATGCGTACCGCGCGCTTGCTGTCGGCCAGCGACACCTGCTGCGGGGTGGTCACGACAATCGCGCCGGCCGCCGGCACGGTCTGGCTGAGCGACAGCGCCACGTCGCCGGTGCCCGGCGGCATGTCGACGATCAGGTAGTCGAGGTCCTTCCAGCCGACGTCGCGGCAAAACTGCTGGATGGCGCTGTGCAGCATCGGCCCGCGCCAGATCATCGGCGCCTCGTCCTGGGCGAGAAACCCCATCGACACGATCTGGATGCCGAATTTCTCGGCCGGCCGGATCATCTTGCCGTCCATCTGCAACTGGGCCTGCAGGCCGAACATGATCGGCACGTTGGGCCCGTAGATGTCGCCGTCGAGGATGCCGACGCGGGCGCCCAGCTTCGACAGCGCGACCGCCAGGTTGACCGCCACGGTGGTCTTGCCGACCCCGCCCTTGCCGGCACCGACCGCGATCACGTTCTTCACGCCCGGCAGCGGCGGCTTGCCGTGTTCCGGCGCCGACGCCGAGCGCACCGAAAAGGCCATGGTCACGTCGACGCTGGTGATGCCCGGCACGGCGGCCACCGCCGCCAGGGCGCGCTCGCGCACTGTCTCGCGGGCCGCGACCGACGGGCTCGACAGCTCGATGGTGAACGCCGCGCAGCCCCCGGCCACCTCGAGGTGCTTGACGAACTTGAGCGACACGAGGTCCGTCTGCAGATCGGGGTCGGTGACGCCCCGCAGCGCAGCCAGGACCAGTTCCGATGTCATAAGAATTTCAGCTTACCATGTGCGCGGAATTGGTAAACTTCGGCCCAGTTCCCGCGCTCCCCTCATGGTGAAGGAGATATCAGATGGCCGACACGTCGCCCGGTAGCGCACCGTCGAGCAACCGCAATGTGATGATCGTGTTGTCGTACTTGTGGCTGCTGGCGCTGGTGCCGCTGCTCACGGAGAAGGACGACCAGGAAGTGCAATGGCACGCCAAGCACGGCATCGTCTTGATGCTGGCCGAGCTCGTGGTGTGGGTGGTCGTGAACTTCGTGCTCGTCGCCCTCGGCCCCATGGGGTGCATCTTCGCGCTGATTACCCCGCTGCTGGTGCTGGCCCAGGTCGCGCTCCACATCATGGCCATGCTCAAGGGCATCAACGGCCAGCGGATGATCATCCCCGGCCTCAGCGAGTTCGCGGAAAAATTCTGAACACAGATGCGCCGCAGATGACGCAGATAACACAGAGGTCGTAAGGGCGAAATGCTCGGCGGGCGGCCTGGCCACGTTGGCCGAGTGCAGTGGAAATCCTGGATCGCGATTGCGGTGATCGTCGCCGCGATCGCGATCGACCTGCGGCGCCCGCCTTCGTCCCAGCTGACGACCCGCGCGGCCGTCGGCGGCATCCACCTCTACCAGGCCACGCTGTCGCCGCTCTACGGCCGCATGGGCGTGGACTGCCGCTTCGAACCCACCTGCAGCTACTACGGCGAAGCGGTGATCAAGAGGTATGGGATTGTTCGCGGCGGGGCGATGGCGGTCAGACGCGTCTTCCGCTGCGGTCCGTGGACACCGGCAGGGACCAAAGACAGCCCACCTGTCTAGATTGGCCACAGAGGCACAGAGACGCAGAGTTGGAGTTCGCTCGATGCCGGCCTCCGGCCGGCGTCAGGTCTGATGATGAATCGCGAAAAATGAGTCCGCCTGCGCACCTCGCGGATTCATTTTGTCGCGATTCATCATCAGACCCGCGGCGCGAAGCGCCGCCCAGCGAACTCGCTGTCTTCTCTGTGGACTCTGTGTGCTCGGTGGCCGGTTAGCCCTCGAACAAGCGGCGGCCCTCTTCGTTGAGCAGCACCCAGCAGGCATAGGCGCCGAGCGCGGTGCCGAACGGCAGCAACACCAGGTTGCCGATCGCGAGCCCCAGCGCCATCAAGCGCGCCGACGGCCGATGGCGGCGCAGCGTGCGGCCGGTGAACAGGTGCAGCGCGCCCCACACCAGCGCAATGGCGGAGATCACGCCAATGGTCACCGCCGTCAGGTTCGCCGCCATCTCCGAACTGAAGCGAACCGGCCCGTCGGAGCGGGCAATGGCAAAGGCGCCGGCGGCCAGCGCAAAGCCCGCCAGCGCGACCAGGGTGAAGATGCCGCCCCAGGTCAGGTAGAGCGTGCCGAGGAAGTCGACGTGGCGCTTCACGCCATGACCGCAACGCGCACGTCCACGCGCGTGCGGGGACCGCGGGCCAGCGACACGTTGAAGCTGAAGCGATCACCATGGCTGACGCCGCGCGGCACGGCGACCGTCAGGCGCTGCAGGTGCAGTTGCTGGCCCTCGCCGCCACAGTGACCGCAGTGCTCGCTCCACACCTCGCCGCGGCCGCCGCAACCGCTGCAGGTGCGCGGCACGCACACGTCGAGCGGCACCATGGCGCCGGTGCCGGCCTGGCACTGCGAAATGGTGATCTCGGCGAGCGTCGCGCGATCGGTGTCGCCCGGTTCCCCGGAATCGCGGCGGAACAACTCGGCCGCCGCGCGCGACGAGGGAAAGTCAATGGCAACTTCGTCGCTGAGCGAGCGCCGGTACGCGCGCTCGTGGGGCACGAGCGTTTCCAGCGCGAGGCGCGACGCGTGAGTTCGATGAGGACGAAACACCCTGGCCTCACGATAGGGGCGGGCCCAGAGGTTGTCAAGAACAAGCAGCGCGGCTAGGATGCGCGCATGCCGAAGGAATGCCCGATGTGTGCCGAGTTCATGCGCCTGGTGACGCGCGAAACCGTCACTCGCGTCCCGGGAACCTCACAAGACGTGAAGACGACGGTGCGCGAGTGGGTCTGTCCGGAGTGCGACTATTTCGAAGAGGCGGAAGCCGGCGAGCAGCCGGATTCCTAGGCCGCAGATGACACAGATTACGCAGACGGGCTGCGATTACGCAGACGTGCTGCTAGCGGGCGCCGAGAGTGAGGAGCACTTCCTTGCGAATCGCGTCCTCCACCTCCTCGAAGTTGAGCGCTGTTTCGCACTCGTCGCACAGCACTTCGATCACGCCGGGCTTGCTTTCTTCAGACACTTCAACCCGGGTGTCATCGAGCTGCACTACGTGCATCTGCAGCGTTTTCACGAGGAATTTGCGGGTATTCCCGCAGGCCGAACACGTCAGTGGCACGTAAATACGCTCCTTGATCCTTCAAAATTGTATGGGATGCCTTCGGCCTAACGCAACGCAAATCGGCCCACCCTGGTGCGGTTTAACGGCTTTGGCCGTCTTTACGTGCATCGAATGGTTCGAGATCGACCAGTGTTTCGCGCGCCAGGAGCGACGGCCGCCAGGCATGCGGCACCGCGCCGGCCGCGGGAACCCGGCGAATCCGGTGCGCCCCCGAGTGCCCCTGCCACACCATTTCAGGCTCCATTCCGCTCGCCGCGGCGGTCATCAGGCTCGCCGGCAGGATGCGGCCCAGCGAGCCGCGTTGAAGGGTGAGCTTCCCGCCCGCCGCGGTCCCCGACAGGTACAGCCGATCCCGCGCCCGCGTCAGCGCGACATACAACAGGCGCTTGGTCTCCTCGCGGTCCCGGTCTTCGCCGTCGCGATCGCTCTCGCTTTCATGGTCGCTCACGCTGACCCAAGACGACATCAAGGTCGTCGACGCCTCGCCCGTCTCGCCCTCGTCGCCGACGCCCTTGAGGTAGTCGGCCACAAACGGCGGGGCGACCACGCGGATGTCGTCGCGCCCGCCGCCACTGCCCTTGCCGATGTTGACGACGAACACCAACGGGAACTCGAGGCCCTTGGCCGCGTGCACGGTCATCAGGTTCACGGCGTCGGCGGCATCGATGATGGCGTTCGACTCGTCGCCGCCCGCCGCCAGCTCCGCAAAGTAGTCCGACAGCCGGCCGAGCGTGGCGTAGCCGCGGTTCTGGATCCGGCGGATCAGGCCGCGCACCTTCTTCAGGTTCTCACGGGCCTGCGCAAAGCCCGCGCCGCCAATCTCCACCGCGTACGCGGCATCGGCCAGCACGCGGTCCACCACCTCGGCCGGCGGCAGCTGATCGGCCATCGCAATCCACGCGCCGACGCTCTCGCGCGCCAGCAGCAGGCGATCGCGATCGTCGGGCTGGAGGCTGGCCGCCGCCGCGGGCGGGTCGCCCGCCGTCAGCGAGGCGGCAATCGCCGGCGCCAACCACTTCAGCGCCTCGTCTGACAGCCGCACGAGGCGCGAACGCAAGAAGGCCGCCGCGCGCAGGTTTGACCCGGGATCGGCCAGGTAGGCCACCAGCGCCAGCACATCCTTGACCTCCTCGGCGTCGAAGAAGCCGAGCCCCTTGTAGACGTAGAACGGCACGCCGCGCCGCGCCAGCGCGGCCTCGAACAGCGTGTGGCCCTCGCGCGTGCGGAACAGGAGGCCGACGTCCCCGGGCTGCAGCGCGCGCCGGACCCCGGTCTGGCGATCGCGCACGATCGCGCCCTCGAGCAACAGCCGCGCGATCTCGTCGGCCACCGCCTCGGCCTGGGCCGCGTCCGAATCGGCCACCACCAGGCCCACCGCATCGGCCCCGCGCGGCGCGTCCTCCAGCAACGGAAACGCATCGTCCTCGCCGTAGCGAAACGCGTCGGGACGCCCGGGCGCCTTCTCGACGTCGACGAACACGTCGTTCACGAACGCCAGCAGTTCGTGCACCGATCGGTAACTGCGGGTGATCGCGGCCCGCGCCGGCGCCTCGGGCCGCAGGGCCTCGATGAAGCGGCCGGCCGCGTCGAGCACCGTGACCTCGGCATCGCGAAAGCCGTAGATCGACTGCTTGCGGTCGCCGACGATGAAGATGGAGGGCGGGATCGGGCCGTGGGCCATGCCCTCGCCGGCGGCCCAGGCCCGCACCAGTTCGCGCACCAGCTGCCACTGGGCGCGGCTGGTGTCCTGGAACTCGTCGACCAGCACGTGCTCGTAGCGCGACTCGAGCCGGTAGCGGCTGCGCGAGAACTCTTCCATCTGCCCCAGCAGCTTCAGCGTGCGCTCGAGCAGGTCGGGGAAATCGAGCACGCCGTGCTTGTCGAGCGTGCGCCGGTATTCGTCCTGGGCAATGGCGAACAGCCGCCTGACGCCGCGCGCCAGCACGATGTTGAGGTCGTGCCGATAGGCGGCGCGTGCCGCCTCGACATGCGGGCCAAGGCCGAAGATCACCGCCTTGTGGCGCTCGTAGTCGGCGGCGGAGCGATAGTCGGCCTTCTTGTGCTTGAGCCGCTGGCGCGGCCCGCCACCCTTGGTCAGCACCAGGTCGGCCAGCCGGTCGAGCGCGCCTCGCAGCAAGGCCGGTGACGGCGGCGGCTCGGCCATGATCACGTCCACGTCGTGGGCGGCCAGGTCGAAGCCGGGGGCCGGCGGGCCGAAGGCGCGGAACGCCGCGGCGCCGCCCACCGCCGAGATGGCGGCGCGCAGGGCCTGCAGCAGGCGCAGGCACGCCGCGTCGATCGTGACGTCCCGCCCCCGCAGGAAGCGGTTGAGCGCGTCCCAGGCGACGAGGCGGCGGTCGAGCAGCGCCGCCAGGCCCTTGCGCAACCGCGGCTCGCCGAGCTGCGTGAGCAGCAGCGCCACCTCGGCGTCGGTGAGCGACACCCCGCGCCCGATGGCGAGCGCGCGATCCAGGGACGACTCGACGAAGCGCGGCGTTTCGGTTTCGTCGGCGAGGTCGAAGCCGGGATCGACGCCGGCCTCGAGCGGAAACTCGTGGAGCAACGACAAGCAGAACGCGTCGATGGTGCTGATCGAGATGTCGCCGAACGCGTCGCGAATCTCGCGCCAGCGATCGCCGCTGAGGCTGCCCAGGCGATGGCGCTCGCGCAGCGTGGCCATCACCCGCTGCCGCATCTCGGCCGCGGCCTTGCGCGTGAAGGTGATGGCCAGGATGTTGCGCGGCGCCACGCCCACTTCGAGCAGGCGGACGTAGCGATCCACCAGCACGCGGGTCTTGCCGGTACCGGCCGACGCCTCCAGCGCGACGTGGCGCGCCGGATCGATGGCGAGGCGGCGCGCCCGTTCGTCCGCCGTCTCTTCCGGCTCGAACTGCAACCGGGGCTGCTCACTCATCGGCGGCCTCCGGCCCGGCCGGCAGGCCGCCCGGGGTGCGGCACACCGCGACGAACGCGCACATGCCGCACAGGTTGCGGGTTTCCGGCCGCGGCGGGTAGTGACCGGCGGCAATGTCGTCGAGCGTCCGCACCAGGCGATGCTCGGCGGCCGTCACCAGTTCGTCGAACGACTTGCCGGTCTCCTTGAGCGCCGTCACGGCCTGCGGGCCTTCAAATGACAGGTACATGGCGTCGCTCGGCCTGAGGTCGACCCCGCGCTCGGCCGAGAGCCGCGCCCGCACGCCGGCACTGTAGATCGGCAACTGCAGCGCGATGCGGCGATCGGGAACGTACTTCGTCTTGTAGTCGATGACGCGGAAGGTGCCGTCGTCCAGCACGTCGACCCGGTCGATCTTCGCGCGCAGCCGGACCCGGCGGCTGGCGCCGTCTTCGCCGGTGAAGGCAAACTCGCCGTCGAGCTCGTACTCCATCAACCGCTCGCGGATCTCGATGCCGCGCTCGGCTTCCATCGCGAACACGCGATCGGCAATGCCGGAGCCCACCGCCGAGCCGAGCAGCCGCGCCCGCTCGAGGCCGGCCTCGGCCGGCGACAGCGAGGCCAGCGCCGGCTCGCAGATCTCCACGAACAGCGCGCGCGCCTCGGTCATGCCGGCGGCGGTGATGCGGCCGCGCCCGCGGCCCTGCCATTCGTGGAAGAAGGTCTCGAACAGCTCGTGCAGGAAGCGGCCGCGGACGAGCGGCGACCGCGTGTTCTCGTCCTCCGGCTCCTCGTCCACCTGCAGCACGTTGGCCACGTAGAACTGGAAGGGACACTTCAGGTAGCGCTCGAGGCGGCTGACGCTGACGCGCGGCAAGACCCACGGTCCGGCCTCGCCTTCGAAGCGCGCCCGCTCGCGGCCGGCGCCGCCGGCGCGCACGAGGGCCCACCTGGTCGCGGCCGCACTAAAGTGCGGCCCTACGAGTGGAGGCAACCTTTGCTTGTCCGCCGAAGCGCCTGGCGCGAAGGTGGAAGAGTTGCCCTCACCCAAAGCGGCCAGCGCCTCGTAGGCGAACACCCGCACCGACGGATCGAGCGTCGACACCTCGCACGACAGGCCCAGCGCCGGCAGGTCGTCGAGAAAGGCCGAGGGTTCGACCACGGCGTCGGCCTCGAGCGCGAAGGTCGACACGCGCACGCGCCGGCGGGCCGACATCACCAGGTCGCGAAACGACGCGCGCGCAAACCGGACGAGGTCGCGTTCCTGGCGCAGTGCCACCCGGTCGGGCCGGGCGGGCTCCAGCTGCGCGAGCAGCGATTGCGGATAGAAGATGTTGCGGCGCGGCCGCTCCGGCCATTCGCCCTCCACCAGCCCCATCACCTGCACATCGTCGAAGTCGGCAAAGCGGGCCGACTGGCTATCGACAATCTGGAGGCCGCCTTCGCCGGTGCGGAGGGCAAAGGTCTGGGCGCCAAGCCAGCGGCGCACGGCGGCCGACAGCTCGGTGACGGTGCCGCTGGCGCCCGGATCGTGACGCCGATAGGCCTCGCCCAGTCCCGCCAACGCCAGCATCACCGCGGCGCGGACGCGGTCGCGGCGGTCGTTGCCCGGCTGCGGCCGATCGTGCCGTTCGAGGAAGGCGCGCAACAGGTCGACGTGATCCACCAGCGGGTGCGGTTCGCCGAGCGGCGACAACAGCGAGCCGACGGCCAGTGCGGCGGCAAAGGCCGGCTGCGCGGGTCCGCGGCAGGCGCCGGCCAGCGCGGCCAGGCGCTCGAGGCCGCCGAGATAGCGCTGCTCGGCAAGCGTGACGTCGAGCGCGGCAATCGCGTCGCGGGTCACGTCGGCGTCGGCGCCCCCGAAGCGGAAGTGCGGCGATCGCAACAGCGAGACGAGGGCGCGCCTGGTGAAGCCGGCGGCCACGCACTCCATCGCGACATCGACGGCGGCGGCATAGGGCTCGGCGGCCAGTGGCAGCGTGTCGAGCGTCTCGAACGGAATGCCGGCGCCCTGAAACACGTCGCGGGCGAGGTACAGGTAGGGCAAGGGCCGCGCGACGACCAGCGCCGTCTGCTCCAGCTGCACGCGGCGGCCCGCTCGCCGATCCGCCTTGAGGCGCCGGGCCACGCCTTCGAGCTCCTCTTCACGGTCGCGATACTCGAGCACGAACGGCAGCTCGCCGGCCGCTTGCGCTGAGCGGGCCCCAGGGGCGAGTCGAAGGGCGCCCGCGGGCACGACCATGGCCGGGGCAGGCGCCGGGGGCAGCGGCTCGGTTTCCTCGATACCGACAAACGCGAGCCGCAGGCGATCGAGGTACCCCGCCTCCAGCACGCCGTCGGTGGCCACCACGTCGATGGCCTCGAGACCCGGGATGGTGGTCAGCATGGCGACATCGGCGGGCCAGAGGCCGTCCGGATCCAGCGGCCGATCGCCGACGGTGATCACCACGTGCCGCAGCGGCGCGGCAGCCGGCGTCTCGATCAGCAGGTGGCGCGCGGCGTGCTCGTCGAGCAGGCCGGTGTCGCGCAGGCGCGCTTCGTAGCCCTGAAACGTGGCGGCGAGGAAGCGTGTTTGCTCGAGCAGCTGCGCGGCGCCTTGATCCGAGTCGGCGGCGGGCTCGAGCTCGCCGGACAGCAGGCGGTCGAAATCGTCAACGGTGCGGTGCAGCCGGCGCAGGTAGTCGTAGAGCGCCAGCATTTCGGCGACCAGGGTGGGCCGGACATGGAACGGCGGCGGCACGCCGGCCTCCTCGGCCTCGCGGGCGGCGGCGGCAATCAGCGCTTCGCGCTCGAACCCCGACAACGTGCGCGCGTCGGGCCGCAGGCGCGCCAGCAGCCGATCGTACAAGTCGGCGCGCGTGCCCATGGCCGGTACCGGCGCAGCGTCGCCGAGCCGCGCGCGCAGCGTGCGGCGCAACTGTTCGCCGGCGGCCTGGGTCGGCACCAGCAGGAAACAGTCGGCCCCGTGGGGCGTGGCGCGGGCAATCTCGGCCAGGTGCGCGCGAAAGCCGGCCAGGTCGGCCGCGCGCAGCAGCCGGGTGCGGCGGGGGGTAGTCACTTGGGCGTGGTCGGCGGCGGCGCCATCGCGGCGACGAGATCCGCGCGCGCGCGTTGATACAACATCAGCGCGCCGGCCGCCGCAGACGAGGCGCGCTGGGCGGTGTCGACATTGTTGCCCGACACCGACTCCTTGCGCAGGCGCAGCGCGTTCTCGGCCAGCTCCCAGGCGCTGCGGACCAGCGCGTGGCCACTGGCCAGGCCGGCGGGCGGCGTGACCCTGGCGATCTTCACCCCCGCGGCCGACAGGCGCGCGGCCGCCGCGTCGGCGGCGTGAAGCGGCGGGCCCGAGAGGGTCCTGACCTGCTCGAGGCTGACGCTCGCATCACGGAACACCTTGAACGATCCGTTCATGGCGCGCCGGTAGCGGCGGTAGAACTGCTCGCGCTTCTCCCAGTCCTTGCGGGTGTCGCGCACCTGCGCGGCGCCCTCGGCCTGCAGGTCGATGGTGGCCAGCAGCGCGGCCACCTCGCCGGCGCGCGCGCCGCCCAGGCGGCGGTCCTCGGCTTTGACGTGCTCGCGCAGTTGCTCGAACCCGGCGCGATCGCCCTTCCGCGACAGCCTGGCGGCGCTCTCGAGCGTGCGCTGCCGGAGCACGGTGTAGGCGCCTTCGACCTGGCGTTCGTGGTCGAGTTCCACGCTCACGGAGCGGCGCACGCGGCGCGCCCACTCGCCGGGCAGCAGGCCTACGGCGCGATCGAGCATGCGCATCACCGATTGCAGCAGGCCGACCCGTTCAGCCGGCGACTCGGCGATCGAGGCGGCCGCCACCAGCTGCTCGACCAGTTCGGCCTCGGTCGGCGGCGGCAGGGGCGGCGGCGGCGGCACTGCGAGCGGCGCGCTCAGCGAGAGATCGAATCGCGTCTGGCCGACGGCCACGCGCAGCTGCGCGATGATCTCGTCGAGCACGTCCATGGTTTCGCGCACTTCGCCGATGCGGTAGCCGTAGTGCGAGGCCGGCCACTCGGCGAGCGTTTGACGAGCCCGTTCGGCGGTGGCCAACCGCACGCCCGGGTCGGCAATGCGCGACACGTCGTTCAGGACCTTGGCCATTTCCCTGCTGAAACGGGCGAAATCGGCCTCGCCGCGGGTTTCGGCGTACGCCACGGCCCGCACCGACTCCGCGTACAACTCGGTCCGCGGCCAATCGACGCGCCCCGACGGGATGTTGACCAGGTGCAATTCCACCGGATCGCTGGTCAAACGCGTGGGAATGGAGAAGATCACGCGGTCTTCGACGCGCGCCCACTCGCCGTAACTGGCCAGGACGCGCCCATCCGAGAGAAAGACCCGGAACAGCACGCGGCTCGCCGGCGTTTGGGCCTCAACGGCGACCGGAACCAGTCCCAGGACGATCAGAAGCGCAGCGGCAAGCCGCAGGACAAACAGCATGGAGTCAACGCCCGCACGTCAGCGGTGGTGAATTCGATATTTTAGTCCCCCGCTGTCCTGTCCAGGGCCTGATCTGCGTCATCTGCGTCATCTGCGGCCCGGCCTTTATCGGTGCTGTGGAAATCCTGTGGACGAACGGTCGAAAAACTGTGGATGACGCGACACGGAAAATAAAGTGCGGGCGATTGTCCCTCTGATCCAGACGCCCAAACCCGCCGGCCGGCCGCTTTCGCGCCCCGCTTCGCTTGATCCATTCCGCCAACAACATACAATCGTCACCTCGCAAGTGGTCATTCAACTTTTCGAACAGCACATCGCAGGTCGCACGTACCAGATTGAAGTTTCGCTGGTGTCGGCGGAGCGCTGGCGCGCGCAGATCGTCCGGCGGCCGGGGATCCAGACCTCGTTGATGCCGTTTTACGGCAAGACGGCCGAAGACGCGGCACGGGAGCTGAGCAATTGGCTTTATCTCGTGTCGGGCGCGGCCCCAGCCAATACATAATCAGCCACCATGATTCGACTCGTCGTGCGTCCGACACTGCTGTTGGCGATGGTCCTGCTGTGCCTGGGCATCGCCGAGGCGGCGCTGGCCCAACCGGCCGCCGCCTCCCTCCCCCGCGTCCATTTTGTCGCCACCGGCGGCACTATTTCCAACCGCGACGGCGGCCGCCTCACGGCCGAGGAGCTGGCCAAGTCCATGCCCGGCGTCGAGCGCTACGCGCGGCTCACCTTCGAGCAGTTTGCCAACGTGGCGAGCAGCGAGTTGAGCCTGCAGCAGTGGCTCGGCCTGGCCAAGCGCATCAACGAGCTGTACGCCAAGGACAAGGAAGTCGCCGGGGTTGTCGTGACGAGCGGCACTGATACCCTCGAGGAAACCGCGTTCTTCCTGCACCTTACCGTGCGCGACCCGCGGCCGGTCGTTCTCGTTGGCTCGATGCGCAACCCAAGCACGCTCGGCTACGAGGGCGCGGCCAACCTGCTCGAGGGCGTGCGGGTGGCGGCCGACCCGGCGGCGCGCAACAAGGGCGCGCTGGTGGTGCTGAACGACGAAATCAACTCGGCCCGCAACGTCACCAAGACCGACGCGCTGCGCCTGCAGACGTTCCGCAGCCGCGAGTACGGCCAGATGGGCGTGGTGGATCGCGATCGCGTGGTGTTCTTCAGCCAGATTACCCAGCGCACCAACGAGCGCGTCGAGTTCGACGTGTCGAAGGTCACCGAGCTGCCGCGGGTGGACGTGATCATGGTGTATCAGGGCGCCTCGGGCGACCTGATCAAGGCGGCGGTCGACAACGGCGCCAAGGGCATTGTCATTGCCGTGGCCGGAGCCGGGGCGACCAGCGGCACGCAGAACGAGGGCCTGGCCTATGCGGCCCAGAAGGGCGTGTTCATCGTCAACAGCACGCGCACCGGCAGCGGCCGCATCGCCCCGCCGCGCGGCGACTTCCCGGCCGGCGCACAGGTGAGCGAGGCGCAGCGTCTCCGCCGCCAGTTCAGCATCGCCGGTGAGGATCACACGCCCGTGAAGGCGCGCATCCTGCTGATGCTCGCATTGACGAAGACCACCGATCGCAACGAGATTCAACGAATCTTCAGCGAATACTAGTCACCCGGACGCCGAGGTCCGCGCCACGGACAACCCGAACGCCGTACCCCTGCTTGATCACCTTCAGCAGCTCGGAGTTGAGATCGCCGCCATCGTCCTTCTTGTCGGGGCCCACGCTGTAGATGGTGTAGGCGCCTGAGTCCTGCTTGAAGAGCAGCGAGCCTCCGGTCACGGGATCCTGGGGAACCGCGTCGAGGTATTGCGGCACGAGGTCCTGCAGCGCGCCGGGAAGCGCGCCCTGGTGATCCCGCCGGTAGCGTTCGACGGCAATCGCCGCCACCGACGCGCGCTGGCTGACCAGGTCGTCGGGACGGGCAATCCGCGAGAACGTCTCGTAGGCATGCAGGCGCCGGTACATCGCCGTGCGCCGGACTGCCGCCGCGGGACCTAGAGGAGCGGACGTCATCTCGACTTGTTCGCCACCGTATTTCGCGGCCATGGCCCTGGCCACATCGACGCGCGCCGGCCACGGCGTGCGCGCGGCCTCGACCAGTTCCGCCCACGCTCGCAGGGTGCCCACGGTCTGGCGCGTGACCCACGGCCGCATCACGGTCTCGGTCAGGCTCCGGTTCGGCAGCAGATAGCGGCTCGGAGCCTGCGGCAGGCCGCCGTAGTACTGGCGCCACACGTCCTCCACGGTGCGTGCCCGATCGAACAGCACATCATCCACGGCCCGATCTGGATCATCGGCTTGCAGCGCCGCCTGCAGGCGCTGCAGAGTCTCGGCAGCCGGCTGCGTCAGGCTGAGGATGGCCGGCACGTCGCGGCCGTCGCCCGATCCTGGTGACCACCGCAAGTCCCGCAACGCGTGGCGCAGGCGCAGCCCGCTGATCGCCGACGCCATCGCGGCCTCGGCCTGCCCCATCACCGCCAGGCCGATCGTGCGCGCGGAAATCAGCCGGGACAATGAGTAGAGGTCGGCCGTCCGATAGTTGTAAGCGGTGCCGGCGGGAAAACCCTGGAACGTCAGCGTGCCGGCCTCGTCTGCCAGCGCCAGGGCCTCGCGCGACGAGGTCAGGAGCGCCTGTAACCGCTCTTGCGCCTCGGCGGGCGGGCTGGCCACGGCGCCCGACAGCCATTCGCGGACACCCGCCACGAGCGGATATACGGAGTAGTCCTCGTTCGCGGCCAGCACCGCGGCGGCCATGTACAACCGGCCCGCGCGCTGCGGCACGCCGTGTTCGGGGGACCGGCCGAGGCCCGCCTCGAATTCGGTCACCGGCTCTCGCCTGGCGCGGATCGATTCGACCTCCCCGATCAGGCGGCGCAGTTCAAGGTAGTCCCAAAGCTGATGCGCGGCGATGGGAAGCAGGATGATGGCGCAGGCGATGGCAAGGTTACGAATGGCCGGCCGCACGTTCATTGGGGTTCTCCCACCGGCGGCGACGGCCGCTCGGCCAGGTCGCGTTCGCGCCGCATCTGCTGGTCGACGATCTGCTCGGCCGTCCGTCGCGCGGCGCCATCGCCGCCAAAAGCCTCGGTCAGGGCAGCCACCGCGTTGTCGCGGTCATCTGGCGCCGTCACGATGTTGGCGCCGGCCGTCGCGCCGGCGACGGCCGCCTGGGATCCCACCACGATCGCGAGCAGCGCCGCCGCGGCCGCGGCCCAGGGCCACACCCGGGCAACAGGTGGTGGGGTCAAGCAGCGCGCGCGCAATGCGTCCGGCGGGCCCGCCGGCCGGTAGCGTTTCAGAAGATCCTCAACCTGTCGTTCGTCCACGTTGTCTCCCTCGAGCGGACTACCCGAGCTCTGCCTTCAGCCTGGCCAGCGCATAGCGATACCGGCCCGCCACCGTATTGATCGATTCCCCCGCCTGTTCGGCGATCTCGCGGAACGTCAGGCCCTGGAACACGTGCAGGTGCACCACCTCGCGCTGGTCCACGGGCAGCGCGCGAATGGCGCGCTCCAGGGCCATCCGCTCCTCGGGCGCCACCGGCCCCGTCCCCGAGGGCTCCAGCAGGGTTCCCGTGGCATCCTCGTCGCGCACCCGCCGGCGCCGCAGCGTCGAGAAGCACTCGTTGCGGACCGCGCGCCGCAGGTAGTGCGCCTCGTTGTCGAAGACGATGGTCGCGCCGGGCCCCAGCAGCGCCGTGAACACCTGCTGCACGGCGTCGGCCGCGGCGGCCGGGTCGGCGAGCAGCATCAGGGCGTAACGATAGAGTGACGCCCCCTGCTGGTCGTAGAGGCGGCCCACGATCGAACGCCGGTCGTTCAAGGGCCGCTCGGCCATCGCGTCATTCTATAGACGCGGCTGGAGCAAGGATTTGTGTACTGGGGCTAATGCGCGGCGCCCGCAGGGGCGGCGCCGCGTGGGCGCTTCATCAGCAGGATCAGCGGCAGCAGGGCCAGGAAGACGACGCCCAGCATCCGGAACACGTCGACAAACGACAGCATCGCAGCCTGGCGATGCACCAGGCCGAACATGGCGGCATACGCCCGTTGCCCGGCGGTATACGGATCTGCGCCGGCGGCCATGAAGCCTTGCCGCAGCGTTTCCATGGCCTGCTGCGCGCGCAGCGAGTACGCGTCGACGTGCTCGCCCAGCGTGCTGGCATACACCTGCTGCTTGCGGCCGAGAATGGTCGCGGTCACGGCAATGCCGACGCCGCCGCCGAGGTTGCGCATCAAGCTGAAGATGCTGGTCGCGTTGCCCATGCGCTCGCGCGGAATCGCATCCATGCTGATCGTCGTCAGCGGCACGAACACCAGCGACAGCCCGATGCCCTGGATGAACTGCGGCCAGAAGATGTCCCAGTAGCCGGCGCCCAGGTTCAACTGGCCGAGCCAGAAGAGCGTGCCGGCGCCGGTGGCCAGGCCGAGTGCTACCAGCCGGCGGGCGTCGGTCTTGCCGACGATCAGCCCCACCAGCGGCATACCGATCAACGACCCCATCCCGCGCGGCGCCATGGCCATGCCGGCCTGCAGCGACGGATAGCCGAGCAGCGTCTGCAACATGATCGGCAGCAGCACGAGGCTGCCGTAGAGCACGAAGCCCAGCGTCGTCATCAGGAACACGCCGGTCGCGTAGGTGCGGATCTTGAACACCCGCAGGTCGATTACCGGTTCGGTGGCCAGCCATTCGCGCGCCAGGAACGCGACCAGGCCAAGGCCCGAGATCACGCTCATGCTCACGATGAAGGGCGACGAGAACCAGTCGTTGCGCTGGCCGAGATCGAGCACGAGTTGCAGCGTGCCGACCCACAACGTCAACAGGCCGATGCCCCAGTAGTCGATCTTCACCGTCTCGCGCTTGAGATACGGCGGATCGAAGATGTAGAGCTTCGTCATGACGAGCGACATGACGCCGACCGGCAGGTTGATGTAGAACACCCAGCGCCAGCTGTAGGAATCGGTCAGCCAGCCGCCGAGCACCGGGCCGAGAATCGGCGCGACGACGATGCCGAGACCCCAGAAGCCCATGGCCTTGCCGCGCTCGTGCGGCGGGAAGGCCTCGAGCAGCACCGCCTGCGACAGCGGCTGCATGGCGCCGCCGGTGGCGCCCTGGATCAGGCGGAACAGCACCAGCAGTGGCAGCGACGGCGCCAGGCCGCACAGCAGCGAGGACACCGTGAAGCCGGTGACCGACGCCATCAGCAGGCGCTTGCGGCCGAAGAAGGACGCGAGCCAGCCGGTGAGCGGCAGGATGATGGCATTGGCGACCAGGTACGACGTCAGCACCCAGGTGGCTTCTTCGGTCGTCGCCGACAGGTTGCCGGCAATGTGCGGCAGCGACACGTTCACGACGGTGGTGTCGAGCACCTCCATGAACGTCGCGAACATCACCGCAATGGCGACGATCCACGGATTGACCGTGCGGTGGCCGTCCATGCCGGCCTACTTCGTCTCGACGCGCGCGTAGACCGACAGGCCGGGCCGCAGGCGGTGTTCGGGATCCTGGCCGGCATCGAGCACGATCTTCACCGGCATGCGCTGCACCACCTTCACGAAGTTGCCGGTGGCGTTCTCGGGCGGCAGCAGGCTGAACTTCGCCCCGGTGGCCGCGCCGATGCTGTCGACCTTGCCGGTGAAGGTCTTGCCGCCCAGCGCATCCACGTCGACATGCGCGACTTGCCCAGGGCGCATCTCGGCCAGCTGCGTTTCCTTGAAATTGGCCACCACCCACACGTCGTCGCGGGTGACGAGCGCCATCAGCGGCTGCGAGGGCTGGACGCTCTGGCCCAGCTCGATCACCTTCTTGCCGACGATGCCGGCCGTCGGCGCCTTGATCGTGGTCCGCTCGAGGTTCAGCTCGGCCTGCGCCAGCGCCGCCTCGGCCTGCTTCACGCGCGCGGCCGCCGCCGAGGCCCGTGCGCGCGAGACCTGGAGCTGCTCGGGCGCGGTGTTGGCCGACTGCAGTTCGGCCTGCGCGCGGTTGGCGACCGAGCGCGCCTGCACGGCGCGCTGCACGGCGACGGCGACCGCCGTCGACGCCACATCGACGTCGGCCTGCGCGGCCTCGGCCGACGCCCGCGCCGCCTGGGCGGTTGACACGGCCGCGTCGAATTGTTGCTGGGGGATCTCTTCCTTCGCGACCAGGGGCTTGAAGCGCTCGGCGTCCTTCTCGGCCTTGGCCGCCGCCGACTGCCGCTCGCGCGCCCGCGCCTGCGACGCCGCCAGCTGCGCCTTGGCGCCTTCGACCTGCCGATCGGCCACTTCGATGCCGGCCCTGGCTTCGTCGACGCCGCCGGTCGCGGCGCGGACATCGCCCGCGGTCGCGGCCTCGGCAATCGGCACGCTCACGCCGGCGGCCAGCGCGTTGGCCTGCGCGTCGGCCAGTTCGGCCCGCGCGCGGTCCACGGCCACCTGGTACTCGCGCGGATCGATGCGCGCCAGCACGGTGCCCGCGTCCACGTATTGGTTGTCCTGGACGAGCACTTCGAGAATCGGGCCGCCGACCCGCGTCGAGATTTGCGTGATCCGCCCCTCGATCTGCGCATCGTCGGTGCCCTCGTGGCCGGCGGTGGTCCAGGCGATGACGCCGGCCACGCTGGAAACCAGGATCACGACGGCGACGATCCAGCGGATGGGTCCGCTGCGCCGCTGCGTTGGTTCGTCCGTCATCACTCCGGTCCTCCCACGTATGCCGTGATCGCCTGTTCGGCGATCCCCACCGCGCGCGCCAGCGACGCCTTGGCGAGATTGTGTTGATAGAGCGCCTCGATGTACGCGTCCGACGCCCGGGCCACCGATTCCTGCGCCTGTGTCACTTCGAGGTTGCCGGTCACCCCGGCGGCAAAGCGGTCGCGCGCCTGGGTCAGTTCCTGGGCGGCGAGGGACGCCGCGGTGCGGGCGGTGTCGAGTGATTGCGTGGCGGCCGTGAGATCCAGCAGCGACGAGCGCACTTCGAGATCGATCCGGCCGCGCAGGTCGTCGGCCTCTGCCTGGCGTTCGCGCCGCACCGAGGCCGCGTCGATGCGCCGGCCTTTGGTGCGCCCGCCATCGAACACCGGCACGTGCACCGTCGCCGCCATCGTGTAGGTCGGGTGCGCGGCGCCCGCCACCCGGCCGATGGTGCCGTAATCGGCATCCAGCCGCAGCGACGGCAGCAGCGCCATGGTGGCCGCGCGCTCGGCGGCGGCCGCCGCGGCGACGCGCTCGCGGGCGGCCAGGTAATCGGCGCGCTGCGCGTAGGCATCGGCCAGCGCCTGGTCGAGCGACACGCCGTCGAGCGGCGCGAACGGAATCTTGTCGGTCAACGTGATCGCCTGGCCGGGCGGCAGCCCGATGGCCCGCGCCAGCCGCAGCTTGGCCTTGGCGAACGTGTTCTCGGCGACAATGCGCCGCTGCCGCTGGCCCTGCACCTGCACGTCGGCCCGCAGCACGTCGATGCCGGCCACCAGCCCGGCGGCCTTCAGGTCGTTGGCCTGCCGCAGCAACGCCTCCGCGGTCGCCAGCTGCGCCCGCGCCACTTCGATCCGGCTTTCGGCGGTGACGACCTCGAGATACAAGTCCACCGCCACCAGCACGACCAGCTCGCGAGCCGACCGCACGCCCAGGTTCACCGCGCGCTCATTCGACGCGGCCGCCTTGGCGTCGTGCCAGGCGCGCAGGTCGATCACCGGTTGCGACAGGCCGAGGCGGGCGTCGAACACGTTGAACGGACCGACGATGGGATTGGGCGCCGGGAAGCCGAACGCTTCGAGATTGATGACCTGGCGGCGCTCGCCGACCGAACCCGACACGCGCGGCAGCAGGTCGGCCAGTGCGTTCCAGCGCGCACCGTGCGCCTGGCGCGTGGCTTCTTCCTGCAGCAGCAGGCCAAGGTTGTACTGCAGGCCGCGGCTCATGGCGTCCTTGAGCGACAGCGCCAGCGGCTGGGCCGACGCTTCGCCCTGCGGCACGCTGCCGTGGAACGGACTGCCGCCCCCGGGCGACTGCGCCCAGGCGCCGGCCGGCGCGGCCGCCAGCGCGAACACGACGACACCGATGGACCTGACATTCATGACGACGTTCCCTGGGCCGCCCCGCGCGGCTGAAGTCCCGACCAGATCAGGTCGGTGATGAAGTCGATGTCGTCGGCCTCGTTGGTGGTGGCGCCGCTCAGCAGCCGCCGGCCGATCATGCCGCGCGTGATGTCGAAGACGGCCGTGGCGGCGGCCGCCG
>CAYGMD010000042.1:0-31586 GCA_964350785.1 uncultured Acidobacterium sp.
CGCGTAGTCGTCAACTGAGCCGCCGCTGAGTTTCAACAGCGAACGGGACATCTCCGTGTCACAGGGCGGCCGGTGTCCTTCGGCGCAGCCACGCGCGCCCCATCAGCGCCACGGCAATCATCGCGGCCGCGGCGGCCGGCGGCGCCAGGGTGATCGACATGCGGCCGGGATAGTTGTGCGTGTGGACGAAGAAACCGCTCGCCATGGTGCCGGCAATCAGCAGCACGATGACCACCGGCAGGCCCCTCAGCACCGGCACCTGCAACACCGCCAGCACGGCGGCCGCGACGCCCGTGACGACAACGGCGGCGCGAATGTCGGGCTGCGGCGGCTCGTTGACCCAGACCAGCGAGGCGAGACTGTGCGCGATCCGCGTCCAGACCTCCGCCGACACCAGCGTCTGGAGCCGCAGGCCGGTGTCGTTGTTCTTCAGGCTGGTGCCGTAGAAGAGGCTGAACACGCCGGTGTACCACCAGGTCCGCAACATGAAGAGCCCGACGCCGGCCGCGACCACGCCGCCGTAGGCCAGGGCCAGCCGCACACGGGCGCGCGCGAGCGCGGCAATCACGGCCGATGGGGTCGACGCCGCGCGCAGCGGCAGCAACAGGACCCCCAGCGACGCCGCGAAGATCAGGTGATTGAGCCGGGTGTAGAACATCAACACCGCCATGGCGGCACCGGCCAGCAAGGACGACCAGCGGCCCAGGCGCGCCCGCAGGAGAAAGAACGCCGCCAGGAACGAGCAGCCGGCCGCGACAATCTCCGACAGGCCCCGGCCCGGGAAGTACCAGATGGTGCCGACCGTGAAAGTCGCAAGAGTCGCGATCGCGGCGGCGAGCCCGGCGCGGTACCCGGCCCGCGCTTTCGCGAGGTGAAATGCCAACAGTGCGCCCGAGAGCAGGCAGGCCGCGTCGAGATAGGTTTCGCCCACGCTGGAGTCGCCAAAGAGCAGATGCAGGCTGCCGGTGACCCAGCGATAGAGGGGCTGGTAATCAAACGCCAGGCTGCCGCCCTCGAGCCAGTAGCCATGCATGAAGATGCGATAGCCGGCCACCTGATACGCCAGCCAGTCATCGCCGGAGTAGGCGGTGAAGCGGCCGATGTTGGCGAAGCTGTGCGCCGCGAAGAAGGCCAGCCATGGCACGCCCACCAGCAGGAAAGCGCCACGCAGGTTGCGCCAGCGCCGGCTCGCCGGCACCGCCAGGGTCGCCACCAGCGCCACGCCGGCAAACCGTTCGAGCCGCGGCTCCGTCCCCAGCCACGCGAACCCGACGGCCGAGGCGACGACCCACAGAAGCAGCAGCCGTTCAGTCCGCACCGGGCGCAGCGCCAGGGCCGTCCACGCCAGCACGATGCCGATGACCAGCAGGCTGGTCAACATGCCGATGGCGCCGGCGGCGCGATCGAATGCGCCGGGAGGCGCCGTGGTAAAGGTCACCGCCGACCACGCGTCGCGACCGTTCCACAGCGGCATCAGGGACCATTGGTCTCCACTCAGCGTGGCGTGCAGGGCGACCCCGTGGATGCCGGCGCCCAGCGGAACCGCCAGCGACTCGCCTGGTGCGGCCGTCACCGGCTCCCGCCCGACGGTGCCGGTGAGCGTCATGCCCTCGGCCGCCGCCAGGGAGAACGTCCCCGGCTCGGCGACGCGAACCTGGCCGCTGAGCTCGAGCGCCAGGTCAGGCCGGCCAGGATGGATGAAGTCCATCAAGTTGACCCACCACGCCGGGAAATCCGCGGCGGCGCGGTACGAGCGATCGACGATCGCCGTGCACACCGGCGCATCGGCGCGCCAGTCGGCGCGCACGTCCCAACTGCGGAGGATGCCGCGCGGCTCGTCGATGCCGATGGTGGCGATCTCGCCGGTGAACGGCGCCGCGGTCGAGAACCGCGCGCACAGGCCCTGGGGCGTCAGCAGCAGTCCGGAGACCTTCACCACCAGTAACGCCACGATCGCCGCGCGCGCCGGCCACGTCGCGAGGAACCGCCGATCAAACCACCACAGGGCGGGGACGACGAGCCCGATCCCGATCGCCTCGGCGGCGCCCGACAACGGCGCGCCGTCGAACATCCCGAGCGCGCGACCCGGCCACAACAAGGCGAGCGCGGCCAGCAGCGACCAGGCGGCGGTCAGCACGCGGTCCACGCTCGCGCGGCGACGGGATGGTAGAGTGAACCACCGACCGCATGCGCATTCTCCGCGTGATCACACGCCTCAACATCGGCGGCCCATCGATCCAGGCGCTGGCCTTGACGTCGCGACTGGCCGCGCGTGGCGCCACCACCATGTTGCTCCACGGCCGGCTGGGCGAGGGCGAAGGCGACATGCGCTACCTGGCGGCCCCCGATGCGAATCTGCAATTCGTGCCCACGCTGCAGCGCGCCATCGCGCCGCTCGACGACCTGCGAACCCTGCGCGCGTTGTATGCGGCCATGCGCAAGTTCAAGCCGACGCTGGTGCACACGCACATGGCCAAGGCCGGCCTGCTCGGCCGCCTGGCGGCGTTGGCCTACAACCTGACCCGCGGCCAGGCGCCGAAGGCCTGCGTCGTGCACACGTACCACGGTCACGTGCTCGAGGGGTATTTCAACAGCGTGGTCACCGGCGTGTTCATCGGCCTCGAGCGGTTGATGGCCCGGTTTACCGACGCCATCATCGCCATCTCGCCGGCGATTCGCGCCGACCTGGTGGGCACGTACCGCATCGGACGAGCCGGGCAATACCACGTGGTCCCACTGGGTTTCGATCTCGCGGCCTTCGCCGCCGTTGACACGGCCGCCCGCGATCGCGCGCGCGCCGAACTGCAGATTCCCGCTGAGGCGCCGGTGCTGGCCACCGTCGGCCGGCTGACCGCCATCAAGAACTACGCGCTGCTGCTCGAGGCGGCGCGCCTGCTGGCGAGCAGCCGCCCCAACCTGGTGGTGCTGCTGGCCGGCGACGGCGAGCTGCGCGCCGGCCTGGAGGCGCAGGCGGCCCGGCTGGGCGTGGCCGCCAACGTGCGCTTCCTCGGCTGGCGCCGTGACCTGCCGACAATCTACGCGGCCACTGACGTATTCGCGCTGACCTCGCGCAACGAAGGCACGCCGGTGGCCCTGATCGAGGCCATGGCGGCCGGCGCCCCCGGCGTCTCCACGGATGTCGGCGGCGTCGGCGACGTGATCGCCGGCAGCTCGATGGGCATCACGGTGCCGCTCGACGATCCGCGTGCCCTGGCTGAGGCCGTCGAGCGCCTGTTCGCGGACCCCGCACAGCGGCGCCGCATGGGCGATGCCGCCCGCGCCCATGTCCTGGCGCGCTACGACATCACGCGGCTCACCAACGACATCGACACCCTTTACCAGAAACTGCATGCCGGCCTGGCCTGAGTGGCCTGGACCAGGTCGACTAGAATGCCCCTGAGCGTGAAACGCCCTGCCCTGTTCGCGATTTGCGCGATTGCCCTCATCCACGCGGCGCTGTACATCGTCTACCAGCGGCCCGACTGGGAAATCTCGTGGACCGACCAGGCCGGCTACCGGCGCCTTGGGGCCGTGCTCGCCACCACCGGCATGTTCACGCGCTATCCCGACGCCGCGGTGTTCGTGCCGGAAGTGATTCGCACGCCCGGCTACCCGGCCTTCGTCGCCGCGATCTACCGCGTGGCCGGCGTCGGCAACGACCTCGCGGTGACGTCGGTGCAGGCGGTGGCCTTCGCCGTCCTGTGCGTGCTCGCGTTTCTTGTCGGCCGCCGGGCCCTGGGCGAACGGGCGGGGCTCAGCGCCGCGGCGCTGGTGGCGCTGTTCTCGCCGCTGCCCTACTTCGGCGGGCTGGTGCTGACCGAGCTGTGGACGGCCTTCGTCGCCACGGCCGCGATGCTGCAATGCCTCCGCGCGGTGCAACGCCGGGGCCTTGGCGATTTCATCCTCGCCGGCGTGCTGCTGAGCGCCACCACGCTGGTGCGGCCTGCTTTCTTCCTGCTGCCGTTCTTCCTGGCGATCGGCATGCCGCTGCTGGTGAAGCGGGAGCGTGAGCGGCAGGCCCTGGGCCGCTGGGCGGCGCTCGCGATGGCCGCGGCGATCACGATGCTGCCGTGGTTCACCTATAACTACGTCTATCTCGGGCAGTTCACGCTGTCCCCGGCCGGCGGCGTGGGCCGCGGCCTGTGGGAGGGCTCGTGGCAGGGCCACTGGCCCGGCCGCGTGCAGGCGCGGCTGACGCAGCTCGCCGGCGAAACCACCACCCGGGCCGAGCTCGACGAGCAGGTCCGCGCGGTCGCGGCCGAAACCGGGTTGCCCGACCACCTGATGCTGCAATACGTCCACGAGTGGCGCGACATCCGCGCGATTTGGGAAACCCCGGTGGACCCGGTTGAGCGCGCGCGGGCGCGGGTGCGGGCCGACGTCGAATACCAGCGCGCGGCCGTCGCTCACATCCGCCGCGATCCGATCGGCCACGTCGTCCGGCGCCTGCGCACCGGCACCTTCGTGCTGTGGGCGGCGGAAGTCCCCATCCGCTACTCGGACATCAACACCACGCCCACCATCGTGATTCGCGGGCTGTGGCTGTTGCAGGCGGTGCTGGCCGGGTTCGCCGGCCTCGGCGCCTGGCACCTGGCGCGCCACGGCCGCTGGACCGAGGCGGTCCTGCTGACGCTGCCGTTGATTTACGTAACGGGTGTTCATCTGCCGCTACTGTGCGAAGCGCGCCAATCGCTGCCGGTGAAGCCCGTCATGCTGGTGTTGGCGGCCATTGGATTAACCACGAAGAACACGATGAGCACGACGACTGACCCCTAAGAGATTTGCTTCGTGGGCCTCGTGACCTTCGTGGTTGCCTTTCATTTTCCGGCGAACCGCAGGTTCATGAACGACAGCATCTCGGTCTTCCAGGCGCGGCTGTCGACGCCTTCCGGACGGTTGACGTGATCGGCAATCTGCATCCCGAGCAGCACGTTGTCGTCCATGCTGTTGTTGAGGAACAGGCCATGGCGCCCGAGCGTCAGCAGGTTCGACACTTCGTGGACGCCGTCGAGCACCGGGATCAGGTGGTCCTCGAAGTTCAGCTCGTACACCGGATACGCCGTCGGGATGTCGGTGACGTGATACTCGAGCACTTCCCCGGCGGTCACGCCGTAGCCCATCTTCATCAGGTCGCGTAGCGCGAGCTGGTAGATCTCCTCGTCGCTGGCCTGCCACAGCGGTTCGTCTTTCCACAGCGACAGCTCGATGCAGAGCACCGTCGAGCCGTCCGGGACCATGTCGGGGCTGACGTTCTTCTGCTCCGACAACCGGTTCACGCGGAACTGCTCGTCGAGCAGGTAGACCCAGTGGTAGTCGGTCATCCGCGCCCGCTTGAGCGCGATGTAGATCAGCTTGAGGCTGCGGTAGCGCAGCCTGGCGGCGTGCGCCGCCACCGCGGGCGGCAGCGCCGGCGACATCATCGACACCAGCGCCGGCAGGGGCAGCGTCGACAGCAGGATGTCGCACGGCAGCTGCCTGTCTTCGCCGTTCTCGCGGTAGTGCACCGTGGTGACGCGGTCGCCCGTGCGCTCGAGGCGCGTGGCCGGCGCGTTCAGCTTGATCGCGTTGCCCGCGGCACGCACCTCGGCCGCCATGCCTTCATACAGCAGGCTGATGCCCTGGCGCGGATACATGTACTTCGTGAAGTACGTCGCCGGATCCGCCTTGATGCCGAGCGTCCGCAGGATGATGTTCTTGAGGTTCAGCTTGGCGACGCGTTGCGCCTGCTTCGACGAGATCTGCGAGGTCGGCAAGCCCCACACCCGCTCCGAGTAGATGCCGAAGCACAGATCGTAGAGCGTGCGCCCGAGGTTGCGGACGCCCCACTCCTCGAACGAGTCTTCCTTCTTGGCCGGCGCAAACGCCGACTTCAGCGTCGCCATCAGGTAGTCGAAAATGATGCGCGCCGACAGGAACGGGCTGACGCCGGTCAGCACCTGCAGCATCTCGAGCGGATAGACGTATTCCTTGCCGCGCAACAGCACGCGGGTCCCGCGCGTCAGGACCAGCGGATCGTCGCCGAAGAAATGCCGGATCGCCGCCAGCACCCGGCGGCTTTCGTCGGTCTCGCGAATGTGAAAGGTGTGCGGGCCGAAGTCGACGGCGTAGTTGCCCACCGTGATCGTCCGCGCCATGCCGCCGACGGCATCGTCACGCTCGAGCACGGTGACCGGGTAGCCCAGTTCGGCGAGCCGCCAGGCGGCGGTAATGCCGGCCGGGCCGGCTCCCAGGATCACCACTCGCTGCTTTCCGCTCATCCTCGCCTCACGTCAGCCGTTGTGCCGCCCGCAAGAAAGGCTTGGAGGCGCTGCAATCCGCTCTCGAACGACACCCGCGGCGCACAGCCGAAGGTGTCGCGCATGGTGGTATCCGCCGATTGAAACTCGATGTATTCCGCGACCGCGCCTTCGTGCCGGATCGTCACGTCGACGCCGGCCACCCTGGCCATCAGGTGCACGACGTCGTTGACGCTCACCGGCGTCCCGGACGCGAAGTCGACCGTCGCGCGCATCCCGGCGGCCGCGACCAGCGCCAGGAAGCCATCGACGGCGTCGTCCACATACATGAAATCGATCAGGTTCTGGCCGTTGCCGCGGACCACGAACTCGCGCTGGCCGCTGCGAATCGCCGACAGCCACTTGGTGGTGATCTTGCGCGGCGCCTCGTACGGGCCATACGCGCCGAAGAACCGCACGTTGACGTAACTCGACACCGACCGGCGGCGCTCGGCGAAGAATCGCAGGTACTGCTCGGACGCCAGCTTCGAAATGGCGTACGGCAGCCGCGGCGACACCGGGGTGGCCGGCGTCACGGCGCCGCGCAGGCCGTCATAAACGGCGCCCGACGAGACGTAGACGACGTGATCGACAGGACAGTGTTCGAGGGTGGTCACGAACGCGGCCGTGTTGGAGTCGAGATCCCAGCGCGGCCGCTCGGACGAGGCCGCCGGGTCGCCGTTGGCGGCGAGATACAGCATCGCGTCCGGCCGGCCGATGCGGGCGGCCAAGGCCTGCACGGCGACGGCATCGAGCAGGTCGCAACGCTCGACCCGGACATTCGCCAGGCCCTGCGCTTTCACGAAATCGTCGAGCCCGGGCGTGTGGTGATACACCGCCACGATCTCCCACTCGCGCGGGGCGCGCAGGAGCACGTTGTGGCCGATGAAGCCCGAGGCGCCCGTGAGAAGGAGCTTCACTGGTTCCTACTTCTCACTTCTCACCTCTCATTTTTCATTTTTCACTTCTTGCCACTGACCGCGTCGTAGTTGTCGCGATACCAGGCGATGGCCTGCGACACACCGGCCTCGAGCGACACGGCCGGCTTGAAGCCGAGCAGCGACATCGCCTTCTCGATCGACGGCACGCGCAGGTCGACCTCGGGACCGGGATGCGGCTTGAAGACAATCTCCGACTTCGAGTTGGTCAGCCGGATAATCAGGTTCGCCAGTTCGAAATTGGTCGCGGTGCCCTGCGGGTTGCCGATGTTGAAGGCCTGGCCGATCGCGGCCGGGTTCTCGGTGCAGCGCAGCACGCCGTCGACGAAGTCCGAGACAAAGCACCACGAGCGGATCTGGGTGCCGTCGTTGAACAGCGTGATGGGCAGGTCGCGCAGCGCCTGCAGGGTGATGCCGCGGATGGCGCCGTCGCCGACCTGGCGCGGGCCATACACGTTGAAGGGCCGGACGATCGACAGCGGCAGGTGGTCCTCGCGGTAGTGCGCGTACGACAGGTGTTCGGACGCCAGCTTGCTGGCGGCATAGACCCACCGGCTTTCGCCAATCGGCCCGATCGGCGTGAAGTCGTCTTCCTTGCCCTTGTGGATGAAGGCGCCGTAGACCTCGCTGGTCGAGAACTCGACGAAGCGCTCGACCCCCGTCGCCAGCGCCGCCTTCACCACCTGGTGCGTGCCCAGGAGGTTGACCTCCATCGTGCGCACCGCGCTGCGATCCACGGTGTAGACCCCGGCGATGGCCGCGCAGTGGATCACGATCTGGCAGCCGTCAATGGCCTGGCGGGTCGCCTCGTAGTCGAGCACGTCGCCCTTGATGAAGTGCAGGTGCGGGTGCGCCTCGAGGTGCGCGAACTGCAGGGCGTTGCGGTGCAGGTTGTCGTAGACGACGATCTCGTTGTCGTCGACGAGCAACGACACCAGGTGCGAGCCGATGAAGCCGGCGCCGCCGGTGATGCAGATCCGCTTGTTCTTCAGTGCCATGTCAACACAATCCTCTGCGAGCTAGTGCTTGCCGTTGGTGGTGCGTACGCGAAGGGGAACGCTCTTGCGCCTGGGGGCCGGCTCCTGCCGCAGCGGGAACAGCTTCTCGCGGGGCACGCCGACGGTCAACAATTCCTGCAGTTGGCGGCCCGACCGATCCAGGGTCGCGACGATGATCAGGTCGAACTCGACCGTGCCGTGATCGGTGATGGGCAGCACCGGCATGCCGAGGAACTCGCGCTGCCCTTCGTGGTCGAACACCGCCACCGGCTCGAGGCCGGACTCCTTCAAGGACAGGTAGGCCAGTTCGGCCGCCTCGCCGCTGCCGCAGATGGCCACGCGCTTGCCGGCTTCCGCGCATGCCTGCAGCGCCTCGCGCAGGTGCTGCCGCACCTCGCCATAGAGGTGCAGCGAGTAGTCCATGAACTCGTAGGTCAGCCGCGCCTTCTCGGCGATGCCACGCGGCGTCACCAGGTAGGTGATCCGATTGGGCTGCACGTTGACCACCTTGATGAACCCCTTGTGCACCATCCGCTTCAGGTAGACGTTGGCCAGCCCCAGGGCAATGCCCAGCTTGCTGGCCAGGCCCCGCTGCGTGACCCGCCCATCCTGGTGGACCGCTTCGAGCAGCCTCAGGTCGCGATGTGCTTCAACGTCCATCTTTACGAGGCTTGGGGCTTGGGGCCTGGGGCTTGGGCCAGAAATCGCTCTGCTTCCGCCCAGTCATCCAGGGTGTCGATGCTGGTCGAGCGCTCAGCCGGCATCCGGTAGGCGACGACGCGGTCGCCGTACAAACTTGGGTCGGCGCCCGTCAACACGCTGGTGCGGACGAGGTAGATCGCGCCGTTCATGATCCACGCGCCGGGCAGGTCCTGGCGGCGGTTGATGCGCTTGCGCACCGGCTCGCCGGTGGCGAACAGCACGGCGTTGCCGTCGGCATCCAGCCGCAACGTCCGCGAGGGATGGTTGTGCGCCGGGACCTCGCTGACGGTCAGCACCGAATCGGCGCCGGACGATTCGAGCAACGCGATGGCCGCCGTGATGTCGGCGGCCGTGCGCAGCGGCGACGTCGGCTGGAGCACCATCACCGCATCGGGCACGTAGCCCGCGTGGTCGCGCATCCACGCCGCCGCGTGCTGAATCACCGGCAGGTGCGGGGTGTCGTCGCGCGACAGCTCGGCCGGGCGGACGAACGGCACCTCGCAACCCAACGTCCGTCCCAGCTCGGCGATCGCCGCATCCTCGGTGGACAGGATCACGCGGTCCAGCGCCGGGCACGCGCGGGCCGCTTCGATCGTGTACGCCAGCAGCGGCTTGCCGGCCAGCCGCTTCAGGTTCTTGCCCGGCACGCCCTTCGAGCCGCCGCGCGCCGTGATGACACCGAGAACCTTCAAGTGGCTTGGGGCTTGGGGCTTGGGACAGCTTGGTGGGGACAATTTAGGTTTGTCCATCCTCGAAGAATCGCTTCTGGGTGTAGAGTTCGGCCGTCGCCAGCACGTCAACGACGGTGTCGCTGGCGTTCTGGCCGTGGTAGATATCCGACGCCGGGTACCGGCCGTGAGCCAGCTGCGCAGCCACGGCCGCCGCGATCTCGGTCGCGTCGTAAGCGACGTGCGTCACGTGTGCGCCCGCCAGCCGCCCCTGCTGACGGCCGCCGATGTTCACCACCGGCGTGCCCAGATACGAACATTCCTTGATGCCCGCCGAGGAGTTCCCCACCAGGCAGGCGGTGTTGGCGAGCAACGCCACGAACCGGTCGGCCGGCACGTTGGTGATGAAGTGCATCCGGGCCGTGAGCTCGGGATGGCCCTCGCGCATGTGGCGCAGGCTGTCGGCCATTTCGCCGGTGCCGGCATCGGCGTTGGGCCAGAACCAGATCGCCGGTATGTCGAGCGCCGCCACCGCCCGCAGGGTGGTTTCCAGGTGCTGCCGGTTGTCGGCCTCGGTGGTCACCGGGTGCTGCACCACCATCAGGAACGGCCGCTCGACGTCAATCGGATGCCCCACGCCAAAGCCGTTGACCTCGTCGCTGGTGATCGCCGTATCGACTGCGGCCGCCAGTTCGACGTCGAGCGAGCCGGTGTTGAAGACGTACCTGGGGTCCTCGCCCATCGCCAGCACGCGACGCTGGGCGTCGGCGTTGGTGACAAAGTGCAGGTGGGCCAGCTTGGTGATGGCGTGGCGCACGCTTTCGTCGATGCTGCCGGTGACGTCGCCGCCCTCGATGTGCGCGATGGTGATGTTCAGGTAGGCCGCGGCCATGGCAATGGCCAACTGCTCGAAGCGGTCGCCGCAGATCACGACGACGTCGGGATCGGCGGTATACAGCTCGTTGGTGAACTCGAGCGCCGTCAGGCAGGCGGTCTTGGCCATGGCCACGTGGTTGCCACCCTCGATCACGTTGAACAACGACGAGGCGATGTCGAAGCCGCCGGCGGCAATGTCGTCGGCAATGTGCCGGCTGTACTTGTCGAGCAGGATCGAGCCGCCCAGCATCAGCTTCAGGTCAATGCCAGGGTGCGCCTGCAGCTTCCGCAACAGCATCTGGCTGCGGCCGTAGTAGGCGCGATTGGTAATCGGGAAACAGATCTTGCGCTTCACAGCCACGGATCTCCAGCCACAGATTTGACACAGATTAGACGCCGATTAAGGACCAGGAGCGCTTCACCGCTAACGACGGGCCCGAGCGGCGGCCAAAGGCCGCCGTCACGAGACGGCGAAGTCCGACTCAAGAGCGGGGCACGGCGGTCGAAGACCGCTTTTGAGTCGGGCATCGCTGTCTCGTGGCTGGACGCCCTGATTCCAGCGGCGTCCGCGGGCCCTCGATTAATCGGTGTGAATCGGTGCAAATTGGTGGCTGTATTCATGACACGCGCGCCCGGTGACACTATGAGGCTCTCTGCGAGGTCTACAGTCGTCCCGGATCGTGATTGATGACGACGGTCTTCAACTCGGTGTAGACGTCGAGCGATTCGGTGCCCGGCTCGCGGAAGCCGTTGCCGGAGTTCTTGACGCCGCCAAACGGCATGTGCGGCCCGGCGCCGAAGGTGGCGCCGTTCACCGACACCAGGCCGCCGCGATAGCGGGCGACAAACGCCTGCGCGCGATGGTGGCTGGCCGTGTGGATCGCGCCCGTCAGGCCATAGCTGGTGCCGTTCGCCAGCCGCACGGCATCGTCGAAATCGCGGCAGCGGTACAGGCACGTCACGGGCCCGAACAGCTCGTGCTGCGACACCTCGTCCGTCATCGGCATGCCTTCCAGGACCGTCGGCGCCAGGTAGTAACCGGGGGCCAGCGCGGCGATCGCGGCGCCGCCGGCGAGCAACGTGGCACCGCGCGACACCGCGCCGGCCACCTGACCGAGCAGGCGGTCGAGACTGGCGCGCGAAATCACCGGCCCGCACTCGTCATCGGGACCCGAGCCGACGCGCACCCGCGCCACGCGATCGAGCAGCGCCTTGCGAAAGGCGTCGTAGACGCGATCGAACACGATCAGCCGGCTGCCCGATGCGCACCGCTGTCCGGCATCAACAAACGCCGACGCCACCGCCAGGTCCGCCGCCAACTCCAGGTCGGCATCGTCGCAGACGACGAACGGGTTCTTGCCGCCGAGTTCGAGACAGACCTTGGCCAGGACGGACCGCTCGCTGACCATTTTCTGGATCAACTTGCCGGTTGCCGATGAGCCGGTGAAGCTGACGACGCCGACGCGGTCGTCCTGCACCAGGGGCGCACCCGCGTCCTGGCCAAAGCCCTGGACCGCCGCGTAGACGCCCACCGGCAGGCCGGCATCCTTCAGCAGGCGGCCGAACGCCACCGCCGTGTAGGGCGTGAGCTCGTGCGACTTCGCGACCACGGCGTTGCCGCACAGCAGGGCCGGAAAGGCCTTCCAGGCCACGCCTGCGAGCGGGCTGTTGAACGGCATGATCGCGGCGCAGATGCCGATTGGCGATCGCACGGTCTGCACCGTCCGGTTGGGAATGGGGCTCGGCATGGTCTTGCCGTAGAAGCGGCTGCCCTCGCCCTCCATGAAGATCGCGAGGTCGGCAGACGAGGCGACCTCGGCGGCGGCGTTCTTCCACGGCTTGCCGGTTTCCACCTGCACAATCGCCGTGAACTCCTGCTCGCGCTCGCGCAGCAACTGCGCGGCGCGGCCGAGAATGGCGCCACGGCGTGGCGCCGGCACCTGCGCCCACGCCTCGGCGGCGCCGGCCGCCGCCGACAGCGCGTGCGCGACCTCGGCGGCACCGCCGCGCGCCACCTGCGCGACGAGACGGTCGTCGCTCGGGCAGCGCTTGTCGAACGTGGCGCCGCCGATCGACGGCACCTCGGTGTCGGCAATCCAGTGGGGGACGAAGGATGGGTAGGTCACGGATCTGGTGATTTGGAGATTTGGCGAGCTGGTGATTTCTTACGCGTGCCGAAGTGCAAGGACCGTGCGGGCAATCGAGGAGCCGTCGAGGCCGTGGTACGCCAGCACTTCAGCGTTCGTGCCGCACGCGGGGATCTCGGTCAGGCCGATCTGCGTCACCCCGGCTCGCACGCCGGTTCGCGCCAGCGCGGCCGCCACCATCACGCCCTGGCCGAACTCGAGGTAGTGATTGTCGAGGGTCACGATGTGCGTGAAGCCGGCCATCGCCTCGCCGACCCACTGGTCGTCGATGCGGTTCAGCCACGGCAAGTCGATCACCGCCGCCGAAATGCCCTGGGCGGCCAGTTCCTCGGCGGCGCGCCAGGCGTTGCTCAGCAGCACGGTGCCGTAGCCCACGAGCGCCACGTCGGTGCCGGGCTTGAGCGTGACACCGCGGCCGACTTGCAGCGTGTAATCGGCCGGCATCACGTAGGGCAGATCCAGCGGGACATTGACGAACCGCAGATAGGTGCTCTCGGGGTTCTGCTCCACGGCCCAACGAATGGCCAGGCGGGCTTCCCGTTCGCTGCACGGCTCGAAGGCGATCAAGCCCGGCACCGCGCCGACCGCCGAGATGTCGCGCACCGACTGGTGCGAGTGGCCGGGACCGCCGGGGACCAGGCCGGCCAGCGTGGCGACGTAGATGATCTTGGTTTTCTCGGTGGCGTTGTTGTAGATGTGCTCGTTGGCGCGCGTGCCCAGGAAGCAGGCAAACGAGTGCACCACCGGCAGCATGCCGCGCAAGGCCATGCCGCCGGCCGCCGACACCATGTGCATTTCGGCGATACCGCATTCGATGAAGCGCTCGGGCAATTCGGCCTTGAACGCCTCGATGCCGCAGTCCGACAACAGGTCGGCGTCCATCACCACGATCTCCGGGCGGTGACGCGCCATCGCCAGCAGTTCGTCGCCGTAGGCCAGCACGATCTTTTCGGGCCGCGACGGCGACACGCGCACCGGCAGCGGCGCCGAGGTCAGCACCGCGGGCGGCAGGCCCAGCGTGGCGAGCGTGCCGTTCACGCGCGCGAGCATCTCGCGGGTGGCGGCGACGTAATCTTTCAACGCCGGCGCGCCGGCGTGGAAGTGATACGTCTGGTCACCGCAGGCCAGGCCTTCCATGAACGATACGCCCTTGCCCTTGATGGTGTCGGCAATGAACACCTTGGGCTTGTCGGTGACGGTGGCAAAGTGCGCCAGCGTGTCGCGGAGCACGGCGAAGTCGTGGCCGTCGCCGCGCCGCACTTCCCAGCCGAAGGCGCGGAACTTGTCCTCGATCGGGCCGAGGTCGCTGACCGCGGCCACGGCCGAATCCGACTGCAGCTTGTTGTGGTCGACGATCACGGTGATCTCGGCCAGGCCCTCGTTGGCCACCGGCTGCAGCGACTCCCAGATCTGGCCTTCCTGCAACTCGCCGTCGCCCGTCATCACCACGATCCGGCCGCCGCGGCCGGTGTAGCGGTTGGCGCGGGCCATGCCGTAGGCCTTGGCAATGCCCATGCCGAGCGAGCCGGTGTTGGTGGCGATGAACGGGGTGGCCACGTCGGGGTGACCCGGCAGACCGTTGAGGCGGCGCAGCTGCGGCAGGAGGTCGAAGCCCAGCTTCTCCATGGCGATCAGCAGCGAGTACAGCGCCGGGGCGTCGTGGCCTTTCGACGAGAAGTAGATGTCGCCATCGTCGCTGCCGCCGTTGGGATCGCGCAAGTACTCGGTCCACAGCCACGTGATGAGGTCGGTGGAGCTGAAGCTCGAGCCGATGTGTCCCGACCCGGCCTGCATGATCATGAACAGCGTGTTGATGCGGCACAAGTCGGCGACCAGGCCGGCGCGCACCATCGGGTCGCTGACGCCCCCGCGGACGGCGCGAAACACTTCGCGCGAGACATACGACAGCGAGTCGTCGCCGACCAGCGCACGATCAGAGAAGTCTTTTTCACCCATGGTCTACGGATCCTGCCGGGAGTCGGGAGTCGGGAGTCTTGTCCCTATAATCTGCGTTATCTGTGTCATCTGTGGCGCTGCTGTTTCTGCGTCATCAAATGGCAGTCCAGCCACCGTCAACAATCAGCGTCGCGCCGGTCATATAGGACGAGGCCGGCGACGCCAGGAACAGCACCGCGCCGTTGTAATCATCGGCGTTGGCCATGCGCGCCAGCGGCGTGCGGCGTTCGTACTCTCGGACAAAATCCGGATGATGCTCGGCTTCGCGCACCCCGCCGGGGACCAGCGTGTTGGCGCGGATGCCGAGCGGCGCCCCGTACTCGGCCAGCCACCGGGTGAAGTTCAGGACGCCCGACTTGGCGACGCTGTAGCCGACCGGCTTGAAGTAGGTCGCGCCGCCGGCGCGCTTGTACTCGTAGACGGCCTGGTCGGGCGACACCAGGCCGTAGGTGGACGATACGTTGATGATGCTGCCGGCGGCATGGCCGGCGGCGCGAAACTGCCGCACGAACGCCTGCGAGGCGAACAGCGTGCTCTTGAGGTGCGAGTCGATCATCGTGTCCCACGCCGCTTCGGGATAATCCTCGAACGGACCGTTTTCGAGGCCGGCCGCCGCCGGCGACGAGCCCATGCCGGCGTTGTTCACCAGGATGGTGGCGGCGCCGAGCGCCGCCGCGGCGCGGGCGAACGCGGCCTCGACCGCGGCCTTCTGGGTCAGGTCGACGACCTCGGCGTGAATTGGACGATCCCCGCCGGCGAGGCCCTCGAACCAGCCCGGCGCGCCGGCCATGTCGAACGCGGCGACGCGGGCGCCGGCGTCGGCGAGGGTGCGCACGTACTCGCGGCCGAGCCGTCCGGTGGCGCCGGTGACGATGGCCACCTGGCCGGACAAGCCAAACAGGCGCCTGAGGAGGCGGTCTTGGATGTCGTTATTTGACAATGGGTTACGCCTATTGGCGGGCGGGAACTGGGGCGCGCGAAGACAAGCCCCTGGCACTCCCAGTCACAGGCAGGATCGCGTGACGGGCACCACGTTCATGAAGTGAACGCTCAATTATACACATCCCGTTCACGAAGTGAACAAAATGAGGACGGCCCCCGTCGGGCCGTGTTCATTGCGTGAACAAGAGCCTAGCGGATCGTGCGGTTGGCGCCGGCGTAGGTGCGCTTCTCGGCCACGACGCGCTCGATGATTTCGTCGAGCTTGACCTTGGGTTCGTAGCCGATCGCGTTGTGGATCTTGGCGAGATCCGGCACCCGCCGCGGCATGTCCTCGAAGCCCTCTTCGTAGGCCTGGTCGTACGGAATGGTGACGATCTCGGAGGTGCTGCCGGTCGCCGCCTTGATGCGCTCGGCGAGGCCCCGGATGCTGATCTCCTCGGTATTGCCGACGTTGAACACCTGGCCGATCGCCTCGGGCGTGACCATCAGCTTGAGCAGGGCGCCCACCACGTCGCCGACGTAGGTGAAGCTGCGCTGCTGGGTGCCGTCGCCGAACACCGTAATCGGTTCGTTCTGCAGCGCCTGGCGGACAAACGTCGGCACCACCATCCCGTACTGGCCGGTCTGGCGCGGGCCCACGGTGTTGAAGAAGCGCATCACGATCACCGGCTGCCTGGTCTCCTTCCAGTAGGCCAGGGCCAGGAACTCGTCGAGCGCCTTGCTGCACGCATACGCCCAGCGATGCTTGGTGGTCGCCCCCATGACCAGGTCGGCGTCTTCGCGGAACGGCACGTGCACGCTCTTGCCGTAGACCTCCGAGGTCGAGGCGATGAACACCAGCTTCTTCTTCTTGGCGGCGTGCTTGAGGACGACCTCGGTGCCGTGGACGTTGGTCTCGATCGTGTGCACCGGCCGCTCGACGATCAGCTTGACACCGACCGCGGCCGCCAGGTGGAACACGACATCGGCGCGATCGACCATTTCGGCGACCAGCGAGTCGTTGAAGACGGTGTCGATGGTGTAGTGAAAGCCGGGCCGCCCCTTGAGGTGGGCAATGTTGTCGATCGAGCCGGTGGACAGGTCGTCGAGCACGAAGACCTCGTGCCGGGCCTCGAGCAGCGCCTCCGCCAGATGCGAGCCGATGAAGCCCGCGCCACCAGTAATCAAAACGCGCATGTCTGTCGCTCAGTCCTCTCTAGGGGCCGGACCGCCGGCCGCGCCCTTGATCGTATCCGCATTGGCGCCACTTGTTGAAACATTGTCCGCGCCCGCCCTACCGGGCCGGCTCATCCCGCAGCGCCAGCAAATACCGGCCGTACTCACTGGCCCGGCCAAACCCCGCCGCCAGCTGCGCCAGCTGCGCCGCGTCGATCAGACCCTGGCGGAAGGCAATCTCCTCGGGACACGCGATTTTCAGGCCCTGCCGGCGCTCGATGGTCTCGATGAACTGGCTGGCCTCGAGCAACGACGCGTGCGTGCCGGTATCCAGCCACGCATACCCGCGCCCCATCACCTCGACCGACAGGGTGCCTTGCTCCAGGTAGACGCGATTGAGGTCCGTGATCTCCAGCTCCCCGCGGGGCGACGGCTTCAGGGCCTCGGCAAAGGCCGGCGCGCGATCATCATAGAAATACAAGCCGGTCACGGCGAAGCTCGACTTCGGGTGGGCCGGTTTCTCCTCGATCGAGGTGGCGCGGCCGTCGGCGTCGAACGCCACCACGCCATACCGCTCCGGGTCGCCGACGTGATAGGCAAACACGGTGGCGCCCTCGCGGCGATTGGCCGACGCCAGCCGCTCGGGCAGGTCGTGGCCGTAAAACAGGTTATCGCCCAGGATCAGCACCGAGGGCGCCCCGGCCAGAAACTCGCGGCCGATGATCAGCGCCTGCGCCAGGCCGCCCGGGTTGGGCTGCACGGCGTACTCCAGGCGCAGCCCCCATTGGCTGCCGTCACCCAGCAAGTGTTCGAAGATCGGCGTGTCGCGCGGCGTCGAAATGACGAGGATGTCGCGCACCCCGGCCAGCATCAGCGTGCTGAGCGGGTAGTAGACCATCGGCTTGTCGTAAATCGGCAGCAGTTGCTTCGAGACCGCCTTGGTGGCCGGATACAACCGCGTGCCGGACCCGCCGGCGAGGATAATGCCGCGCCGGGCCGGTCCCGTGTGTGATGTCGTCATCGCAACTCTTCCTGGCCGCTCACGGCCGGGTGATCTGGTCCCAGTAGTCGTGCCTGTTCGAGGCCGGCGATCGCCGCGCGGCCCATCGCCAATTGCGCCTCGGCGGTACTGCCGCCAATGTGCGGCGTGCCCAGGAACGTGGGCAGCGCCAACAGCGCCGGATTCGCCTCGGGCTCCATCTGGAACACGTCGCAGGCCGCGCCGGCCAGGTGCCCGCTCGTCAGCGCGTCGACCAGCGCCGCTTCATCCACCAGGCCGCCGCGCGCGGCGTTGATCAGGCACGCGCCCTTTTGCATGCGCGCCAGCTCGGGCGCGCCGATCATGCCACGGGTGGAATCATCCAGCGGCACGTGCAACGTGACGATGTCGGCTTCGGCCAGGAGCCGATCGCGGCTGACCGGCGCGACGCCGTGGGCGGCGTAGAAGTCCGGGTACTCGCGAATGTCGTGCACCATGACGCGGCACCCGAACGGCGCCAGCAACGACACCAGATCCTTGCCGACGAAGCCGCAGCCGATGATGCCGACCACGCGCCCGGTCAGCTGGCGGCCGACCAGCTTCTGGAACTCGCCGCCGCGCAAGGCGACGCTGGTTTCCGGGATCCGGTGCAGCAGCGCAAGGGCAAACGCGAGCGTCAATTCCGACACCGAGCGCCGGTTGACGCCGCCAGTCCAGGCCAGCCTCACCCCGTGCCGCTGGAGCGCCGCCAGGTCCAGACCATCGAGGCCGACGCCGTACTTGCTGATGACCTTCAGCTCCGGCAGCTCCGCCAGCAGGCGCTCGTCAACGCGCTCGAGGCCGATGATGGCGCGATCGTGGCCGCGCAGCAGCTTCACCAGCGCCGCGCCTTCGAGCAGGCGTGAGGATTCGCTGAAGGTGACGTCGGGATATTTCTCCACCAGCTCGATCCGCAGCGCGGGGTTGCGCGCGAACGAGCGCGCCGCCACGGCAACGCGCGTCATGACGAACTCCCCTGTCGAAGATGCCGGCGAATCGCGTCCTGCCACGCCGGCATCGGGAAGCCGGCCGCAGCCAGCTTCTGGTTGCTCAGGGCGGCAAAGCGCGGCCGCCGCGCCCGCAGCGCGACGGCGTCAACCGACACCGGTTTGAGACAGGTGTCGGGCCGGCCGAGGGCGCGGGCAATCTCCCGGCCCAGCTCGAGCCACGTCGCGTAGCCGGTGTTCACGCAGTGATACAGCCCGAACGGCGCGCCACCGGCCAGCAGAAACGCGGCGGCGCCGGTGACATCATCGATGTAACTGGGCGAGGCGACGCGATCGTGGAAGACCGGCGCCTCGGCATTGCGGCGTACCGCGGCGATGATGCGATCGACGCTGCTCTTCGCCTGGGTCCCGCCAAACAGGCTCTCGACGCGCACCACGAAGTGGCGACGCCAGTCCGCCGCCATCCACTCCCCGACCAGCTTCGACTGCGCGTAGACGCTCTGAGGTTCCGGCAGCTCGTCCTCCGTGTAGGGCTGTGACGCCGTGCCGGAATAGACGAAGTCGGTGCTGTAGTGAATCAGGGTGGCGTCCAGCGCTTCGGCGGCCCGCGCCAGCGTGCGAGGCGCGAAGGCGTTGACGGCAAAGGCCCGCTCCTGGTGCTGCTCGGCCCCGTCCACGTCGTTGTACGACGCGCAATTGACAATCGCGTCGGGCGCGGCGCGCTGGACGAAGTCCATTACGGCGGCGTGGTTGGTCAGGTCCACGTCCGCGCGCGTGCACGGCATGACGGAGTGCTCACGGGCCAGCCGGACGACCATGGCCTGCCCCAGCTGGCCGGCGGCGCCTGCCACCATCACCTTCATCGGCGGACGCGTTCCTTCACGGCGGCGCGGGTCTCGCGATCGATCTCGCGATTGCGCAGGGTCTCGCGCTTGTCGTGGTCCTGCTTGCCGCGGGCCAGCCCGATGGCGACTTTGACCTTGCCGTTCTTGAAATACAGCTTCGTCGGGATCAGCGTCAGCCCCTTCTCCACGGTCTTGCCAATCAGCTTGCGGATTTCGTAGCGGTGCAGCAGCAGGCGCCGCTTGCGCCGGGGATCGTGATCGACGTAGCCGCGATGGCTGTACGGGTTGATGTGGACATTGTGGAGCCACACCTCGCCGCGGTCGACGCGGGCAAAGGCGTCGCGCAGGTTCGCCTGCCCCTCGCGAATGCCCTTCACCTCGGTGCCCAGCAGGGCGATGCCCGCCTCGAAGGTTTCGAGGATGTGGTAGTCGTGAAACGCCTTGCGGTTGTCGGCAATCAGCGTGTCCTTCTCGCTGGCGGCCTCTTTCGCGGCCCTCCGCTCGATCTTGGCTTTCATCGTCTTGTGGCCATCTGCGCCGCGAGCTTGACGGCTTCAATCATGCTGCCGGCATCGGCGACGCCGCGCCCGGCAATGTCGAACGCGGTGCCGTGATCCACCGAGGTCCTGATGATCGGCAGGCCGATGGTGACGTTGACCGCCTGGCCAAACGCGAGCAGCTTCACGGGGATCAATCCCTGATCGTGATAGCAAGCGAGCACGCAGTCAAATTCGCCGCGCGAGGCGCGGACGAAGACGGTGTCGGCCGGCAACGGCCCCTGGATGTCGATGCCGGCCTGCCTCGCCGCGGCCACGGCCGGCGCCAGCACCCCCTCGTCCTCGGTGCCGAGCAGGCCGGATTCGCCGGCGTGCGGATTGAGCCCAGCCAGCGCCAGGCGCGGGCGCGCGAGGCCAAACTGCGGCAGCGACGCGGCGGTGAGGCGAATCGTATCAGCCACCAGTGCGGGCGTCAGCAACGCGGCGACCTCCCGCAGCGGCACGTGCACGGTGATCAGCACCACCTTGAGCTGCGGCGCGTGAAACAACATGGCCACGCGATCGACGCCGCACAGGTGGGCCAGCAGGTCGGTGTGGCCCTTCCACGGCAGGCCGGCCTGCGCCCACGCCAGCTTGTTGATGGGCGCGGTGGCAATCGCGTCCACCTCGCCGCGGCGGGCGGCGGCGACGGCCGACACGATCGTGTCGTAGGCGGCCTGGCCCGCGGCCGCCGACACCTCCCCCACCCTCACGGGCGCGGCCGGCGGCGAGGCCAGGATCACCGGTTCGCACACGGCGCGCACCGATGGATCCGCCGCCGCCTTGGCGGCAATCTCGGGACCAATGCCGGCCGGGTCGCCGGCCGTGAGCGCCACGCGAGGCAGGCTCACAGTTGAACCGCGAGCCATTCGGCCACGACCTTGGTGCCGGCGTTGCGCCCGAGCGCCGTCAGGGCGCGATCGACGGCGCCAAACGCCGTGCGGGCGCGGTCGCCGGCAAAGGCGCGCGCCAGCGTCGACAAGTCGTTGGTCAGCAGTGGGTTGGCCAGCACGCGCTGGTCGGCGCCCGAGTTGAGCGCTTCGATGTCGCGCAGCATCGACGCGGCGAGCCGCAGCACGGCGGTGAAGTCGGCGCGTTCTTCCTTCTTCGACAGGCCCGCGACGACGGACGAGGCCGCTTGCAGGCGGGTCTGGGTGTCGGCGCGGCCGGCGGTCTGCTGCAGCAGGCGCATGGCCAGGTCGCGCATGCCGCCGATGTCGAGGTCCGACAACGCCAGGGCCTGGCCGATGCTGCCGTCGGCCAGCGGCGCCGCCTCCCTGGCGTCGCGCTCGCTCTGGCCATGGTCGCGCACCAGGGCCTGCTCCACTTCCGCGGCCGTCAGGCGGCCGAACCGCAGGCGCATGCACCGCGATCGCACTGTCGGCAACAGGACGCCCGGCACGGCGGTCGTCAGGATGAAGACGGTGCCGGGCGGCGGCTCTTCGAGGTTCTTGAGCAGCGCGTTCTGGGCCTCTTCGCCCAGCGTGTCGGCCTCGCGAACCAGGACGACGCGGCGCTTGCCCTCGAACGGGCGGTAGCCGGTGCGGCCCAGCATGTCGCGGACGACGTCGACCTTGATCGACGCGCGCTCATCCGGCTCGAGCGTAATGACGTCGACGTGCATGCCGCGGGCAATGCGGTCGCACGCGCGGCACCGGCCGCAGGCGTCAAACGGCAGGCCGGCGGCATCGCGTACCGGCTCCAGGCAGTTGAGCGCCTGGGCCGCGGCCAGCGCCACGCGCCACTTGCCGACGCCCGGCGGCCCGGCAAACAGCAGGGTCGGCGGCAGCGATTCGCGATCGATCGCCCGCGAAATCAGGGCGGTTAATCGCCGATGGCCGATGACATCACGGAGGGACATGAGACATTGAGATGATATCGCCTGCCCACCGAAGCGCAAGGCGAGAAGGGTAGCCGCCAGGCTGTCGAGGGGTCGGGCCCGGAAATCGGTGTCCAATCGGCGCGAATCTGTGGCCTGGGCATTGACCAACTGCCGCCTCACTGGCTACAATCGGAGATTCCGGGTGTCGGGCTTGCCCCGCCGAAGCTTGCGCGGCAAGTTTGCAAGCGGAAGCGGAGGGCTTGCCCTCCGTAGCTCGTCGGAAGTTCGCGAGCGAAGGAGGGCGGTTAGCTCAGTTGGTAGAGCACCGGCTTTACACGCCGGCTGTCAGGGGTTCGAGTCCCTTACCGCCCACCAGCGTGACGGTGGAAATTGATGATGATTCGCGATCGAGTGGTGACAGCTCGGTCAGTGGCGGCATCAGCAATCTGAAGTTGGCAAGTCCCCTCAGGGGGGTGGTAGTTCAGTTGGTTAGAACGCTGCCCTGTCACGGCAGAGGCCGCGGGTTCGAGTCCCGTCCACCCCGCCATCTCACTTCGCTCCGCTCGTTCGATGGCAGGGCGTCCGGTCCTCGGGTTCAATCAACGCCTCGCTGCGCTCCGCGTTGACAGTGCGAGTCCCGTCCACAAGCACGGCGACGCTCGCTTCGCTCGCGTCGGGCACTTGAAGTCCCTCAGTAACCAACCACCATCTTCATCGCCATCAACGCCAGGCCGGTCGCCAGCCCGAGCATCGTGTGATGCTCGCGGTTGCCGATGGCGCGGGACCAGCTGAACGGGCGGTCCATCGGCGCCGCACGCTTCTCGGCGTACGCGTCGTAGGCATCACCGAACTTCTCGCGCAGGTGGGCTTCCTCGCTGCGCATCGCCGCCGTCAGCGTCAGCGCCATGTAGGCCACCACGATGGCGGCCACGATGGGATTGTGCGAAGCGACGGCAATGCCGGTGCCGATGATGGACGAGCCAAGATACAGCGGGTGCCGCGTGTAGCGGTACGGGCCCGACCGCGTCACTTCCTTGCTCTTCTCGAGGTGCCCCGCCGCCCATAGCCGCAGGCACTCGCCCATGACGGCGATCGCCCCACCGAGCAGCAGCGAGTTGCGCGTGGGCGCGGCCAGCCAGGTCACGATGGCGGCAAACACGAAGCCGAGAAACACGCGCCAGCGCGCGAGCAGCCGCGTCATCACCCTTCGCCAAGGCTACGGGTGACAGGTTTGGTCCGTGCCAGCCGCCGTTCAGCCGCCGCCAGCACGTCGGCAACCTCGATCTCGTTGATGCAGGGCGCGCCACGCAGGCACTGGCGCTTGTGGTGGCACACGCAGCCGCCGGCCCGCGAGATCACCTGGTCGTCCGGATCCCAGGGGCCGTTGCGCTCGGGCCAGGTCGGTCCGTACAGCCCCACCAGCGGCGCGCCCATGGCGGCGGCAATGTGCAAGGGCCCGGTGTCGCCCGATACGACGAGCGCGGCGTCGCGCATGATCACCGCCAGGTCGGCAATCTCGGTCGGCGGCGCCGCGACGGCAGCGCCGCCCGAGGCGTCGATCACGCGTTGCGCCAGGTCGCGCTCATTCGGTCCCCACGTCACCAGCGATGCCAGCCCGGTGCGAGCTCGCAGCTCGGCGGCAAGGGTGCCGAAGCGCTCGGCCGGCCATCGCTTGTTCGGCCAGGCTGCGCCGGGATTGAGGACGGCGTACTTGCGGGTGCCGCCCGCCGCCGCGACCGCCGCGGTCGTGGCCGGCGCGGCCGTGGGGTGCAACGGCAACTCGACGGCCGGCGGCGGCACGCCCAGGGCCGCCAGGATCGACAGGTTCTTCTGGATCACGTGCGGCGCCTCAGGCGGCATCACGGTTTCGGTATAGAACGACGCGGCCAGCGGCTCGCGCAGGTGCGCGCGATCGAACCCGATCACGCGAGCGGCGCCCGACAACCGCGCCCACACCGCCGACTTGAGGAGGCCCTGCAGGTCAAGGGCGGCGTCGTACCGTTGCGCGCGCAGGTGACGCACGGCATTGAGGTAGCCCGTGAGCCCGCCACCCTTCTTTCGCACGATGACACGCTCGTTCAATCCCTCGGCCAACGTCAGGATCGACGCGTACGCCTCCTCCACAATCCAGTCCACCTTCACCGCCGGCCACGCGCGGCCGAGCGCCGCCAGCACGGGCAGCGCGTGCACGATGTCGCCCAGCGCGCTCATCCGAACGATCAGAATCCGACTCATGATGGCTTGGGACTTGGGGCTTGGGAGCTTGGCCATTCACTTGCTCGACGGGCGAAGCCGGGTCAGCAGATCCGTCGTCGAATGATCTTTCGGGTCGCCGACAATGGCGATGCGGCCGCCGTAGGCGCGCACGGTGTCGCGCTCGGGCACGGTGTCCACTGTGTAGTCGGTGCCCTTGCAGTGGACGTCGGGTTTGAGCAGCTCCAGCAACGGCGTCACCGTCGGCTCGGGAAAGATCACCACGTAGTCGACGGCGCGCAGGGCCGCGACCAGTTCCGCGCGATCGGCCTCGGCGAGCACCGGCCGGGATGGCCCCTTCAGCCCGCGGATGGATTGATCGTCGTTGACGGCGACCACCAGCCGATCGGCCTCGCGGCGCGCAGCTTCCAGGTAGCGCACATGACCGACGTGCAGCAGGTCGAACCCGCCGTTGGCAAAGGCAATGGTGCGGCCGGCCTGGCGATCCTGCGCGACCCGCTCGACCAAGGCCGCGCGCGAGAGGACCTCACCCATGGGACACGGCGCGGCGCAATTCGGCGGCCGAAACGGTGGCGGTGCCCCGCTTCATCACCACGAGCCCGCCGGCAAAGTTGGCCAGCCGGGCGGCCTCTTCGAAGGTCGCGCCCGAGGCCAGGGCCAGCGTCATGGTCGCCATGACGGTGTCGCCGGCGCCGGTCACGTCGGCGATTTGATCGGAGCCGAAGATGGGGATGTGCACGGTCGGCTTGCCGGCTTCGAACAGCGCCATGCCGCGGCTGCCGCGCGTGACCAGCACGGCGTTCATGCGCGTGCGCTGCAACAGCGCCCGCCCGGCGCGTTCGAGCACCTGGGCCTGGTCGTCGATGGTGACGCCGAGCACCTGCTCCACTTCCGATTCGTTGGGCGTGCAGGCGGTCAGGCCGCGGTACTTCGTCAGCGCGTAGCGCGAATCGATCAGGATGGGGGTTCCTTTCCTGATCAAGCCTGCCAATTCGTGGACGAACTTCGGTGTCACCAGCCCGGAGCCATAGTCGGAGACCAGCACCGCATCGGCGCCCTTCACGGCCTTGCGCGCGACCCGCTCCGCCGCCTCACGATGGGCGTCGGCCACCGGTTCGCCGGTAAAGCGATCGATGCGCACCACCTGCTGCTTGGCGGAGTGGATGCCGCCGGCCAGGATGCGCGTCTTGACCGGCGTGCGGTAGCCGCCGGGACGGGCCAGGCCGGCGCGCTCGACACCACGCGGCAGCACCTTGAACAGCCGCCGGCCCGGTTCGTCGCGGCCGACCAGCGACACCAGCGTGACCGTGGCGCCAAGGCTGGCGACGTTGTTGGCGGCATTGCCGGCGCCGCCGGGCACGATCTCGGTGGCGTCGTATTCGAGAATCAGGACCGGGGCCTCGCGCGAGACGCGGGCGACGCGGCCGTAGACGTACTCGTCGGCGATCAGATCGCCAAACACGACGAGCCGCTTGCCGCGGAACGAGGCGACGAGTTGAGACAGGCGATCGAGCGTAGGCATCAGCAGGTTTCTATCGCCAGAAGGGCCAGCACGTCAGGTTCTATTGCCAGCAGGCCAGCACTTCAGTGCTGGCCCTGGCCATGGCCCAGTATCACCGACACGGCGTGCATGAGATTGTCGCACACGGCGTCGACCTGCTGGCCAGCCGGCCGCTGCCCTTCCTGCTCGGCGCCCCACCCCGTGCGCACGAGTATCGACCGCGCGCCGGCATTGCGGCCCAGGTTCACGTCGAGCCACTTGTCGCCGATCACCCACGATGCCGCCGGGTCGATGCCGCGATCGCGGATCGCGTCTTCGATCATGCCCGGGTTCGGCTTGCGGCAGCGGCAGTCAATCGCCAGGCTCTCGACCGATCCGCGCGGGTGATGCGGGCAGTAGTAGAGCGCATCGAGATCGGTCCCGCCGGCCTGCAGGCGGCGCCGCATCTCGTCGTGGCACTGCTCGACGAAGCCCGGCTGGATCAACCCCTGGGCCAGGCCCGACTGGTTGGTCACGATGATCAGCTCGTAGCCGGCACGCTTGAGCAGCCGCAGCGCATCAACCGTCCACGGGAACAATTCGAGGTCCTTCAGTTGATGCAGGTAGCCGACATCCACGTTCAGGGTGCCGTCGCGGTCGAGGAAGATGGCTTTTTTCATGACAGCGATTCGAAGGCTCTTTCCGCGGTGATGCCGCGCATGCAGCGATGGTCGATCGGGCATTCGCGCAGCAGGCATGGCCGGCAGAATACCGAATGGGTGAGGATGGTGGGCGCCGGGGCGTCGGGACCGGCCGGCAGCGGCGAGGTGCGCGTCTCGTCGGTCGCGCCAAACATGGCCACCACGTGCGTGCCGACGGCGCCGGCCAGGTGCATGGCGCCCGAGTCGTTCGACACCACGGCGCGGGCGACGGCCAGAATCCCGGCCAGCGTGGCCAGGTCGCTCTTGCCCGAGAAATCGATCAAACGATTCAGACGGGAGTCGGGAGTCGGGAGTCGGGAGTCGATCTCCCTGCACACCGCTCGATCGGCATCGGCGCCAACCATCAGCACGCTCCAGCCGCGCTTCACGATCAGCATGTGCGCCAGTTCGGCAAATCGTTCGGGCAGCCACTGCTTGGCGCGGCCGTAGGCGGCGCCGGGCGCGAACACCGCGAACGGCTCGTCGAGGTCGAGGCCGATCTCGCGCAGCACGTCCCTGGCCCAGTCGGTGTTGGGCCACACGCGCGCGTGCAACGGCCCCGGCGCGACGCCCAGCGCCGTGGTCAGCGCCTGGTAGTACGCCCCCTGGTGGAGTGGCGCCCGCGGCTTCGGCACGGCACGGGTCAGGTAACGGGCGCGCCCGTCGGTGGCAAAGCCCCAGCGCTCGGCAATGCCCGACCGCGACGCCATCAGGCCGGTCGCAAACGAGTTCGGCAGCAACAGGGCGGCCTCGAAGCCGCCGCCCGCCAGCGCCGCGGCATCCGGTTGCCAGCTGGTGAGCGCGCGCCATCCGCCACGTCCCGGCAGCGTGATCACCTCGTCCACGCCCTGGACCATGCTGAACAGCGGCGCCACGGACGCGCGCGCGGCCACGGCCAGGTGCGCCGACGGATAGTGACGGCGCACGTCGGCGATCGCCGGCAGCGCCATCACGGCATCGCCAAGCCAGTTGGGCGACACGACCACCAGTCGCTCAGTCGCCATCGGCGCCTGTGTCGGGCTTGAGGGGTTCGTCGTTCTTCGCCTTGGGGAACATCCCCGGCGTCTCGGGAATCGGCGCGTCGCGCCACCGGCGATGCATCCACAGCCAGAGCTCCGGATGCTTGCGAACGTGCATCTCGAGCACGTCGGTGCAACGCTGCGTGAACTCGCGGATCGCGTCGGGGCCGTCACCGGCCGGCGGCTCGACCGGCGCTTCGTAGATGAACCGGTAGCGCCCGCCCGGCAGCGGCAGCGCGAACACGGGGATGACCGCGGCGCCGGTCCTGAGCGCCAGCGCCGCCAGCGTCGAGGTGGTGGCCGCGGGCCGCTGGAAGAAGTTGACCCAGATCGCATCGGGGCTGTGCATGTGCTGGTCGATCAGCAGCGCCACGCCCTCGCCCGCGGCCAGCAGCCGCAGCACCCGGCGCACCGCGCCCTGCCGGTAGATCACGGAGTTGCCGGTGGCGGTGCGCATGCGCTCGAGCAGCCCGTTCAGCGGCGCGTTGTCGAGCGCGCGCGCCAGCACGCCAATCGGCCGCAGCTTCACGCCGTGCGCCATCGCCTGCAGTTCCCAGAACCCGAAGTGGCCCGTGAAGAACAGCACGCCCCTGCCCTGCGCATAGGCGAGGCGCACGCGTTCGTCGCCTTCGTACTCGGCGCGTTCGAGCATCTGTTCGGGGGTGAGCGCGCTGAACGTCAGCAGCTTCAGCAGCACTTGGCCGAAGTGGGCAAACGTCGCGCGGGCCAGGGCCCGGCGCTCGCGCGCCGGCCGCTTCGGAAAGCACTGCTCGAGGTTGGCCAGCGCCACGCGCCGGTGCGGCGCATCGAGCGCGTAGAACAGCAGGCCGAGCGTGCTGCCCCACCCGCGCACCATGCCGTCGGGCAAGCGGCACGCGACCTCGCGCACGGCGACGACCGCCCAGTATTCAAGGGTCTCGCGCATCAGAGGATCGCCCGCACCGACTCGAAGAGCGCCTCCGCCGGCTCGAAGGTCACGACCAGCGGCACGCGGTACAGGGCAAAGGGCAAGGGGCCCAGCGCCTCGAACCGCACGGCGTCCTTGTCGGTGGTGAACACGGCATCGGCGCCGCTGGTCTGCAGCGCGGCGGCGATGCGCTCGACATCCGCGCGCGAGTAGCGGTGATGGTCGGCGAAGGTCAACGTGTCGGCCGGCGCATGGCCGGCCTCACGCAACGCATCGAAGAAACGCCCAGGATTGGCAATGCCGGCAACTGCTAGAACCTTGCCGGGAGTCGGGAGTCGGGAGTCGGGAGTCGAAATACTCGCCGGCGTCCCCAGCGTGCGAACGGCTCCGCATGACTGTGAAATACCGAGCGCCCAGGCTTCGGTCGCCGCGGCACCGGCCGTGGCGTCCGAGACAACCAACACCTGCGCGCGGGCGGCCGCATCCATGGGCTCACGCAGGCGGCCCATGGGAATCACCCGGCCTTTGGGAATCTCCCCGATCGTCGTGACCAGCACATCCAGGTCGCGCGCCAGCCGCAGGTGCTGGAAGCCATCGTCGAGGACGTGAACCGTGCAGCCCAGTTGGCGTTCGGCCAGGGTGCCGGCCAGGTGACGGTCGGGCGATACGCACACGGCCGCGCCTGGCACCTGGCGCGCGAGCATCAGCGGTTCGTCGCCCGAGCGGTCCACGCCGTCGCGGACCCGCACGCCGTCGGAAACCACGACCACGCCATCGGGCGCGTCGGCCCGGCCGTAACCGCGGCTGAGAATCGCCGGCCGCTCGCCCTGGTCGACCAGCCACTGCGCCACGGCGGCCACGACCGGCGACTTGCCGGTACCGCCCATGGACAGGTTGCCCACGCTGACCACCGGGCGCGCCAGGTGCTGCCGGCGTTCGGGGTGCTGCTCCACCCACCGCCGGCGTACGCGCATCACCTGCCCGTAGATGGAATCAAGCAAGGGGTCTAAAGGGCCGGACGTTGGCCGGGTAGGAACGCGCTTCCTGTGGGAGCAACGCCGCCAGCACGGCGACGCTCTTCTCCTTGGCGCCGCGGTTGGCTTCGACGAGGGCGCGGGCCGCGGCGCCGAGACGGGCGCGGCGCACGGAATCCCCCATCAACGACACGAACGCCTCTTCCAGCTCGCGGGCGTCGCGCACCTGGACGCCGGCGCCGTTGGTGACGAAGGCGTCGGCAATCTCGATGAAATTCTCCATGTGCGGCCCGAACACGATGGGTTTGCCGAACACGGCGGGTTCGAGCACGTTGTGGCCGCCGGTCGCGACCAGGCTGCCGCCAACGAACACCACGGTGGCAATCTGGTACACGGTGGCCAGCTCGCCGATGGTGTCGAGCACGACGACGTCGACGCGCGGCTCGGCGTCGATGGCCAGGTCGCTGCGGCGGGCCACCTTCCAGCCCTCGCTGCGCGCCAGTTGTTCGGCTTCGCCGAAGCGTTCGGGATTGCGGGGCGCGAGCACCAGCAGCGCCCCCGGCGCGCCGGCGCGCACGCGGCGGAACGCGCGCAGCACCGCGGCATCTTCGCCCTTCATGGTGCTGCCGGCCAGGATCACCGGGCGCGCCGCCGGCAGGCGGAAGTAGCGCAGCACGCGGTCGCGGGCGCGGGCCTGGGGCGCGGTCGACGGCAGGTCGAGCGAGTCGAACTTCAGGCTGCCGGTCACGACCACGCGCGCCGGGTCGGCGCCAAGGTCGATGAAGCGCCGGGCCGACTCTTCGCTCTGGACGCAGAACCGGTCGATATGCTCAAGTACGCGCCGCATCATGGGCCGCACCATCTTGTAGCGCGGGAACGATCGCGGCGACAGCCGGCCGTTGACGACGGCGGTCTTGACGCCGCGCTGGCGGCACTCGCGCAGCAGGTTCGGCCAAATCTCCGTCTCCATCATGATGAAGAGCCGGGGCCGCACGAGGTCGAGCGTGCGCTTGACGAAAATGCCGAGGTCGAACGGGAAGTAGAACACCGCGTCCACGTCCTGTACGCTGCGGCGGGCCAGTTGCTGGCCGGCGAGCGTCGTGGTGGACAGGAACATGCGCAGGCCGGGATGGCGGCGCTTGAGGTCGCTGATGAGCGGGCGCGCCGTCAGCACCTCGCCCACGGAGACGGCGTGAATCCAGATCGAGGGGTCCGCGTCCATGTTGAACGACACGGGCAGGTAACCCATCCGTTGTCCCAGGCTGCCGACATATTTCTTGTAGCGGAGCGCCTGGTAAACGAACCACGGGGAGGCAATCACGACGATCGCCAGCACGAGGACGCTGTAAAGGCTATACATTAAAGGACTTAAGGATTGTAACGACAAACGTTCGGGTTTGTCGAACCGCGAAGTACAATTTGTCGTTTTGGGCGGCGCCCCACAGGACTGGCTGTGGGCGCACTTCGGAGGGATGCATTCATGGCCATCAAAGTAGGCATCAACGGTTTCGGGCGCATCGGCCGCAACATCATGCGGGCCGCGCTCGCCCACCACGATGTCGACATCGTCGCCGTCAACGACATTACCGACGCGGCGACGCTTGCGCACTTGCTCAAGTACGACTCGGTGCTGGGAAACCTCAGCGTCCCGGTGAGCGCCACCGGCGACACCATCAAGGTCGGCAGCGACCAGTTCAAGGTGCTGGCCAGCAAGGACCCGGCGGCGCTGCCCTGGAAGGACCTGGGCGTCGACATCGTGTTCGAGTGCACCGGCAAGTTCACCAAGCGTGACGATGCGGCCAAGCACCTGGCGGCGGGCGCGCGCAAGGTGATCATCACGGCGCCGGCGACCAACCCCGACGTGACCGTGGTGCTCGGCGTCAACGACGGCGACTACGACGCGGCCAGGCACCACATCGTCTCGAACGCCTCGTGCACCACCAACTGCGTGGCGCCGCTGGCCAAGGTCCTCCACGACAGCTTCGGGCTGAAGAAGGGGTGGATGACCACCGTCCACGCCTACACCAACGATCAGAACCTGCTGGACCTGCCCCACAAGGACCTGCGCCGCGCCCGGGCCGCGGCCCTGTCGATCATCCCGACGACGACCGGCGCCGCCAAGGCCGTGGGCGAGGTGCTGCCGGCGCTCAAGGGCAAGCTCGACGGCATCTCGATGCGCGTGCCGACGCCGAACGTCTCGGTCGTGGACCTGAACGTGATTCTCGACAAGAAGGCGACGGCCGAAGAGATCAACGCCGCCCTGAAGGCCGCCGCCGACGGCCCCATGGCCGGCATCATGCAGTTCGTGACCGAGCCGCTCGTGTCGATCGACTTCCGCGGCAACCCGCACTCGTCGATCGTCGACGCGGCGTACACGAAGGTGCTCGACGGCGACTTCGTCAAGGTGATGGCCTGGTACGACAACGAGTGGGGCTATTCCAACCGCTGCGTGGATTTGTTGAAGAA
>CAYGMD010000043.1:0-30229 GCA_964350785.1 uncultured Acidobacterium sp.
CGATCCCGAACCGTTCGTTCTGCACGTGAGCGCGCAATGCCGCGGGCAGCGCGGCGGCGCCCGGCGCCTGGCTCTCGGCAGCCACGGCCGGCCCGAGACTCACGCCGATGGCGATGACAAGTTGTGCTGGACGCATCCACGTCTCCAGTCAGGCGAGATCGCGAGCAGGCTCGGTCGTCAGCCTTCGTTCGGCCGGTCCCGGGTGAACGCCGTCGTCACGGCGCAACACGCTCCCGGTTCAACTTGGTGGGCTTGCCGGCCGGGTCAAAGGGCTGCCGGAAGTTGAACGCCGCAGACGTCGGCCCCTGCGCATGGAGCCGGTCGATGCGTGCGACGGCGTCAGTCCAGCTCGGCTGGTGCTGTTCTTCGATCCACCACGCCACGAAGCTCGGCCACGGGCCGCGCTCGAACCAGTCGCCGCGCTTGGAAAGAGCCTCGGCGTGAAGTCCCCGATAAGCGAAGGTGGCAACCGACTCGAGATCTCGCCACACGCTCAAAGTCATGGCGAGCTGGTTGAGTCCAAGGCCGGCCGGTACGCACGTGGGCGCAAGCACCGGCCCCCACGAATGCTCCCAGGTCTGGACGTCCCGGATGGACCGAGCAAAGAAGCCGGCGCTGCCTTCGGCGGCCGCATAGACGGTCGCCAGCCGGTCGACAAAACCCTGGACAACGGGGTCGCCAACGGGCGACTTGAGGACGCCGAGTGTGAAGAACGCGATTCGAGCGGTCACGCGTGCACCTGCCTTCGAAGCTAGAGGTACGGTGTCTGGCGCCGAATGCTAGCACGTGCGGGCCGACCGCTACGGGTGTTTGGCCGCGTCTCGTTCCGGGGGCAGGACCTGGAGCACGCGCCCCTGGTGCGTCTCGAGCAACGGGGTGACTTGCAGTCCATCGCGCTCGATGGCACGAGGCAGCCAGGGCGCCGAGTTGCCGATTGGGAAGTCCTTGAACACATCGACGATGAGGACCCGATCGGGCAGCGTGCCGTCAGGATTGGGCGCGAACAGATCGCCTGGCCGGAACACCGCCGGCGCGCCGGTGTAGACGCCGGCCATCGTGCCGTCGGGCAGCTTCACGAGGAACCGTTCGCGGACGAAGTCGTCGAGCGCCAGCCAGCGATCGACGCGGCCCACGAGCAGAAGGCACGCCAATTCGTCGGTGCAGGCAATCCGATCCCCGGGCTGCAGGCCCGCCCGCACGTCGCCGATCCCGGCGATGTTGATCGTCGGCCGGGCGGCCTCGAGCCGATCGCTCACCGATCCCGTGCCGCGCCATTGATCGACGCCCAGGCCCATGACGAGCAGCGCGACCACCGCGAGGGCGGTTCGACGGCTGGCGGCCGAGACGGGCGGCAACGAATGGCTCACGATCGCATCAATGTCGATGGCGGCGGCGACGAGCATCAACACGACCGGCAACAACAGGTAATTGGTCGTGATGCCCGAGTCGATGGCGCCGAACCACAGCACCCAGAACACCCACAACAGGTGCGCGGCGCGCTCGTGCGGCCGCCAGGCGCCGCCCGCGCCCGCCAGGCGCGCGACCAGGCCGGCCACAGCCAGCGTGACGGCCACCGGGTTGGCCCGGGCCATGTGACGGAACATGTCGAGCGGATACCTGGCGCCATCCGACAACACGGTCGCGACTGCGACCGCGTCCACCGGCCCGAAGTTGCTGGCGCGGGCCAGCGAGAACGCGATCACCATCGCCGTGCCCGAGAGCGCGATCACCGCGGCCAGTCCGGCGCGGGCCGGCACGAGCAGCCAGGCGACCACCATGGCCACGAGCAGGACTCCCCATTGCCGGGCCGCCGGAACCTCGAACAGGTTCAGGACCTGCCACAGGAAGAACCGCCGCACCATCGTCTCGCCGCTCGACGGCTCGAGGGCGTGCAGGATGAACAAGGCGGCCTGTGCCGCCACGAGACCGGTGACAATCGCAGCCGAGGCGGTCAACCACGCTCGTCGCTTGGCGCGTTCATCCAGCAGCGCGCACACCAGCGGAATGGCCGCAAGCGTAAAGGCCAACTCGTGGGTTAAACGACAGAGGCCGCTTGCCAGTGCCAAGGTGCCAAAGGTGCCAAGGGTGCCCAGGTGCCACCGTGCCGTGGTGCTGAGTGCGAACAACACGCTCAGGTAGAGCGCCAAGAAAGGCGCGTAGAAGCGGCCGGTGGTCGCGGTGGCCCAGAACGGCAGCGACATCGACACGAGCGTCGCCGCGAGCAAGGCCGCGCGGTCGGTCGCGAGCCGGCGGACGATGGCGAACACGAGGCCGACCGACGCCAGCGCGCTCGCCAGGCTCAGCGCGCGGTAAGCGGGAAGCTCGGATCCGGAGACGGCGCCCGCGAGCCAGCTCGCGTACGAATACACGAGGCCGCGGTCGTAGAGCAACCTGGAGGGAAGCAGCGGCAGGCCGTCAGCCTGGATGCCGCGGCCGGCAAACACGGTGAACTCCTCGTCCACCGAATAGCCGGCGCGCGTCAGTTGCGACGCGCCGGCCAATAAAACAAGTGCGGCGAGAACCGCGACCCAGGTCGAGGGCCGCGTCACGCGATGGTGATGCCCTTGTCGAGGTAAACGTCCTGGATCGCGTTGAGCAACCCGACGCCTTCGGTCATCGGGCGCTGGAACGCCTTGCGGCCCGAGATCAGGCCCATGCCGCCGGCGCGCTTGTTGATCACCGACGTCTTCACGGCCTCCTTGAGGTCGCTCTCGCCCGCCGACGCGCCGCCCGAGTTGATGAGGCCGGCGCGGCCCATGTAGCAGTTGGCCAGCTGGTAGCGCGTGAGGTCGATCGGGTGATCGCTGCTCAGGTCGGAGTAGACCTTCTTGTGGGTCTTGCCGAAGTTGACGGCATTGTAGCCGCCGTTGCACTCGGGCAGCTTCTGCTTGATGATGTCGGCCTCGATCGTCACGCCCAGGTGGTTGGCCTGGCCGGTGAGGTCGGCGGCGAGGTGATAGTCGGCTTCCTTGGTCTTGAACGCCGGGTTGCGCAGGTAGCACCACAGCACGGTGAACATGCCCAGCTCGTGCGCGCGCTGGAACATCTCGGTTACTTCCTGGATCTGGCGCTTCGACTCTTCCGAGCCGAAGTAGATGGTCGCGCCGACGCCGGCCGCGCCCATGTCGAACCCCTGCTTCACGCTCGCGAACTTGATCTGGTCGAACGCGTTCGGATACGAGATGAACTCGTTGTGGTTCAGCTTGAGGATGAACGGAATCTTGTGCGCGTACTTGCGCGCGGTCATGCCGAGCACGCCCAGCGTCGAGGCCACGCCGTTGCAGCCGCCCTCGATCGCCAGCTTGACGATGTTTTCGGGATCGAAGTACTGCGGGTTGGGCGCGAACGACGCGCCAGCGGAATGCTCGATGCCCTGGTCAACCGGCAGGATTGAGACGTACCCCGTGCCGCCCAGCCGCCCATGGTCGAGCAGGGACTGCAAGCGGCCCAGTACCGGCACCGGCCGGTTCGACGCCGAGTGGATGCGCTCCACGAAGTCGGGCCCCGGCAAGTGCAGCGTCGATTTCGCGATCTTGCACTGGTGATTCAGGAGGTTGCTGGCGTCGGCTCCGAGGATGTCTTCGACGGTAGGCATGGCGTCCTACTTTATCACTCAGATGACACAGACGACGCAGATGACGCAGCTAACCCAGGCCCCGGGTAAGCCAGGTTTTCCACCACCGCCTGGGCGGCCGCGGCCTTCACCATGTCGGCAATCGGCAGGGCCGTCTCGACGGCTTCGATCTGGTGGCGGCGGGCGTGCGTCTCGGGGTGCCGGGGTGTAAACAGGGTGCAGGTATCCTCGTCGGGCTCGATCGAGATCTCGAACGTGCCCAGGCGCTGCGCCTGGCTCATGATCTCTTCCTTGTCCATGCCCACCAGGGGCCGCAGGATGGGGAGGCGCGCCGCGCTGTCGGCGGCGGCGATGTTGTCGAGCGTCTGGGACGCCACCTGGCCAATCACGTCGCCGGTCACCAGCGCCTTGGCGCGCATGTCGCGCGCAATGCGCTCGGCAATGCGCAGCATGAACCGCCGGTAGACGATCACGCGCAGGTCGCCGGGCACGCTGAGCGTCACCTGCCGCTGCAGTTCCCCAAACGGCACCAGGAACAGGCGCGACCGCAACTGGTAGCGCGTCAGCACCGCGGCCAGGCGGCGCGCCTTGTCCTGCGAAGTGTTCGACAGGAACGGCGCGCTGTGGAAGTGGACCAGCGACACGTGGCAGCCGCGCTTCATCATGCGCCACGCCGCGACCGGCGAGTCGATGCCGCCCGACAGCAGCGCGGTGACGCGGCCGGCCGTGCCGGTGGGCAACCCGCCGGGCCCCGGCTCCTTCTGCATGTAGAGATAGGCCTGCCGCGGCACGATCTCGACCGTGATCACCAGGTCGGCATGGTCCAGGTCGACCTTCCAGCCGCGGGCGTGCCACACCCGGGAGCCCAGGTCGCGCGCCAGGTCGGGCGACGGCGTCCCGAAATGCTGGTCGGCGCGCCGCACGTAGACGCGGAAACTGCCGACGCTCTCGCGCGGCGGCAGCCGCGACACGATGGCCTCGGCCATGCCCTCGAAGTCGAGCGGCACGCGCGTCGCCACCGAGTAGTTGGCAATGCCAAACACGCGCGACATGCGATCGCGAATCTCACCCGCGGTGGCTTCGCGCCCGAGCACGATCTCGATCCGGCCCATCGGGGTCCGGATCTCTTTCACGCTCAGACCGGCCAGCGCCATGTGCAGGTGGCGGACCAGCCGGCCGACGAACCACGGCCGGTTCTTGCCCTTGAGCGCGACCTCCGAGTAGTGCGCGAGAATTGATGTCATTTGCGAAGTGCAGACTCGCCGGTTGCGGTGATCTCGGGGGCGGCCTTGCGGTAGGATACCTTCGATGACATTATCGCCGGTTTTTCGGTCGGACGAGGCTGTTGAAGCGCTGACGAGCGCTGGCCTCTGGAACCAACTCGCGCCGGCCGCTCAAGGTCAGGCCGACGCCATCGCGACGGTGCGACATGACCTGCCCAATGTCCTCGATGCGACGTTTATTGATGCCCCGGCCCTGGCCGACGAGAACGCCACCTTCGGCATCGAATTCGTTCAAGAGTTCTTCTTCCTGATCCTGTTTCGCTCCGTGCTCGAGACTGTGGGCGTGTCGCCATCTGCGCTGGGCTTGTGCTCGGAACTCAATTTCTGCATCAAGGGCACGATCACTGCCGCCGACAACCTGTTCGACGACCAGAACAAGACCCTGTTGCCGCTCAAAGCGGGAGAGGGCGCGCGTTTCAATTCCATTCTCCAGCTGCTCGCGTTCGACCGCCTGGCTGATCGGGCGTTGCAGCGAGGCATTCGCGCCGGGTCGATCGGTGAGCAGTCGGCGCAGCCGTTCCAGCGTGAACTGCTGTCGCGCATGGCCGCCATCGGCTCGCTGGAAGGCAGCGAAGAACATGGCGTCAGGGGTGTCCTCGATCCCGACACGATGATCGATCGCGTGCATCGCATCCGCGGCGGGGCCCTGTTCGAGCTAGCCTTCGTCGCCCCGCGCCTGCTCGCCGCGGCGCCCGGCGCCGAGTTGCTCAGCCGGGCGCAGCGCGCCATTTCCCGGCTGGGCACGGCGTTCCAGATCGTCGACGACCTGACCGACTTCGAGATTGACATCGAGCGCCGCAGCCACAACTTGCTGGTGTCTCAGATCACCCACAGCGGCTTGGCTGAGGAGAAGACCTTCCTGGAGAAGGTAACCGGAACGGTCGACGGCAAGGACATCGTCACCGAGCGGTTTGCGCACTCGGCCCGGGCGGTCATTGAACGCGGCGAACTCGAGGCCCGCGCCGCGCTCGAAGAGCTGCAGAGCCTCGGTTTCTGGTTCCCACCCCACTTGAGCGATCAGCTCGTCCGCGCCATTGTCGGCCTCGACGGCATCGAACGGATGCGAGCGCTTTAGGGACCACGGTGAGGATCTTCCTAAGTTCCTTGGGGGCATTTTTCGCGGCCGTGGGGTCGGGTCTAGTGCTCGAACAAATCTACACGGTTGATCTATTGTTCCGAAGCTCGGTCATGGCCCTGTGGTTGATGGCCATTGCCCCTTGGCTGTACGCCGACGGTCGTCGACTCACTAAAGAATTCCTGCAAGCCCATCGCGAGCACACGCTCGGCAAGGAACGTTATGAGGAGCTGAGCCGAGCGTTTGAGGGTTGGATGAAGTCCGGCTCGCGATGGCTTGTCAGCCTCTCGTGGTCGGTGATCGCCACTTGGGTCGTTGCGGTCGTACTCTACCAAGACGTAACAGGGTTCGCACTCGCTTGGGTTCTTGTCACGTTTGGCTTGCTGTTCCTGATTTCGTTCCAGGGCTATTGGGCTTGGTTCGTCATGATTCGTCTCATCCGCCGCTTGTCGACGGTCGGCGTTCAATTTAACCCCTACCATCCGGACCTGTTTGGGGGATTGGGCGCGGTCGGCACATTCGCTGTGCGCTGTGCGCTGTATTTCTCGTCCGGTGCTCTCTTGCTTCCTCTGGCATTCGAAACGGTGGCGAAAGCCCAAGCTGACGGCGCTCCCACAATGACTCTCCTGGCCTACGTGCTGACCGCAGCCTTCATCGCAGCGGTCGTCGTCGCCTTCGCCATGCCAGTGTTTGACATCAAGAGGTTCGTTGACCGCGAGCGCGCGCGCGTCACGATAGAAGCGCGTTTCAAGCTCGAATCCCTCATGGACCGTTATCGATCCCAAGATGGGCACGACGAGCACCTGGCTCGTCAAATCGAATTTTGCCATCTAATGGAATGCAGTGAGCTCACGCGCCTCCGAGACTATCCTTACGACGTCAAGGTGATCAGTGAGCTGTTGCTCGCTGTTGCCTTCCCGCTAGGCCTCGTCATTCTCGAAGCCTACCTCCGTCACTAACCCTCGCCTACCACTGCGTCTCGGGCACGCCAGCTCGATGGTTCGCCGCCCGGGCAATGGTGAACAATAGATCCGACAAACGGTTCAAGTAGACGATCACCACCGGCTCTACGGCGTCGGCGCCAAGCAACAGCACCGAGCGCTCGGCCCGGCGGCACACGGTGCGGGCGTAATGGAGCGCCGCGCCGGCCGGGCAGCCGTCCGACAGGATGAAGTGGCGCAGCGGCGCGATCTCCTCATCCAGCCTGTCGATCCAGCCTTCGAGGCGGGCAATGCTCTCGTCGTTGATGACGATCTTCTCCACCCGCCTGGCGATCTTGTGCGACGGGTCGGCCAGCCGCGCGCCAAGCGCGAACAGGTCGCGCTGCAGCGATACGCACATCTCGTCGAGATCCGGCGGCAGGCCGGCCGCGCGCACCAGGCCCAGGCACGCCTGCACCTCGTCCACGTCGCCGTAGGCGATCACGCGCGGGTGCGTCTTCGAGACGCGGGTGCCGTCGAACAGGCTGGTGTCGCCGCTGTCGCCGGTTTTTGTGTAGATGGACACTGGTAGGATTATAGGGCGGTCGCGGTGGGCCAGGACTAAAGTCCTGGCCTTCCGGCATCACGCGTCCACCACCTTGCCCCACACCAGACGCTCACCCCCGCTGCCCACTCCTGCCCTGCGGCAGCGCTTCCGCCGCAACCTGCTGGCCTGGTATCGCAAGCACGGGCGCGACCTGCCGTGGCGCAACACCAGCGACCCGTACCACATCCTCGTGTCCGAGATCATGCTGCAGCAGACGCAGGTCGACCGGGTGCTGCCGAAGTATCACGAGTGGCTGGGCAAGTACCCGAGCTTTGCCGTGCTGGCCGAAGCCGCGCCGGCCGAGGTCACGAAGACGTGGTATCCGCTGGGGTACAACATCCGGCCGCAGCGGCTGCAGTCGATCGCGCAGGAGGCGGTGGCGAAGTACGACGGCCAGCTGCCGTCGGACCGCGAGACGCTGCTGTCGTTCAAGGGCATCGGCGAATACACCGCGGGCGCGGTCCGCAGTTTCGCGTTCCGCGAGCGCGCCGCCATTCTCGACGCCAACGTCGCCCGCGTCCTGTTCCGCATCTTCATCGGCAAGGGCGACCCCAAGAGCCACGCCATGAAGAAGCGGCTGTGGGCGCACAGCGAGGCCGTGCTGCCGCACAAGCACGTGTTCGACTTCAACCAGGCGCTGATGGATTTCGGCGCCACGCACTGCAGCGCCCGCAAGCCGAAGTGCGGGACGTGCCCGATGAAGGGGTTCTGTAAATCAGCCGGTTAGCAGAGCGATCAGCGCGCGGTCGGCCGCGGGGAACGGCAGGCCGGCCAGTTCCGCGCGTGGCACCCAGCGCATCCCCTGCCCCATCATCGGCTTCGGCGCACCCTCGAACTCGCACTTGTAGAAGTGCAATTCGACCGTCTTCTCCGGGTACGCGTGGGTCACGACGTGAACGACGTCGCCCACCGTGGCGACGATGTCGAGCTCCTCGAACAACTCGCGCCGAAGGGCATCGGCGTGGGTCTCGCTGACGTGGACCTTGCCGCCCGGGAACTCCCAGTGGTCCGCGAGGTGCGTGCCGGCCGGCCGCAGCGTCAGCAGGAACGCGTCATCCCGTTCGATGACGGCCGCGACCACCACGATCGGGGTCGCTTCGGCACCGGGGTTCCTCCGGGCATTTCCAATCCGCGTCATCTGTGTCATCTGCGGCTCTGGCCCTAAGTCGGCGTCATTCGATCACAATCGGTGTCTGCGAGTCGTTCCACATGACGGTGACTTCCGTACCCGGCTTGACGAAGTCGCGATGCACGTAGGCCAGGCCGACCACCGCCTCCCGTGACGGCGAGAACGCCGCGCTCGTGACGCGGCCGATGTCTTTCCCGGCGGCAAAGATGCGGGAGCCAGGCAGCGGCACGACCGCGGCCGACGGATCGGTCTTCCAGCGCACCAGCTTCTTGGCCACGCGCCCGCCGCCGCGATGCGTGACGCGGACGATCACTTCCTGGCCGACGTAACACCCCTTGGTGAACGAGATGGCGCGGTCTTCGATGCCGGCCTCGAGCGGGAGCGTCTCGGTATCCATGTCGATCAGGAACCGGGGGATGCCGCGCTCGATCCGCACGACCTCAAAGGTGTCGAAGCTGATCTCCGGATAGGGAAAGCCGGGCGGCTGGCCCACCGCGACGATGGCGTCGCGCAGGGCGCCACCGGCGGGCTCGCCAGGGGTGATGGCCGTCCATATCTCGAGGGCCTCGCGCTGGTCGAGCACCTGTGCGTCCTCCGCGAAGATCAAGCCGTCGAGCCGCTCGCGCAGCGGCGCGGCCAGCGGGGCCGGCACGTCGAGTAGCAGGCGGTCGGGCCGGGCGGTCACGGTCAGGTCGGTGATCATCCGACCCTGGGGCGTGAGATAGGCCGCATACCGGCTGTCGCCGGGCGCCAGCGCGGCGACGTCGTTGGTCACCAGGCCCTGCAGCCAGGCCGCGCGATCGGCGCCGGTTATGGCCAACACGGCACGGTCAGTTCGCCTGACCACGCCGCCATCTGTCCGGAGGGCCCGGTAGCCGTCGAGGGAAAACATGTTTTAAGCTGTCGTGTGACTCTCTTCCATCTTACCGGCGTTGCCCTCGCGGTTCTCCTGACGGCCTCGAACGCCGCGGCCCAGACGCCGCGGCCGGCGGCCGACACCGCCGACACCCAGTTCCTGGTGTTCTTCCGATCCCAGCCCGTCGGCCGCGAGGAAGTGATGGTGGTACGCGTCGGCGAGGATTGGGTCGTGCGCGGCTCGAGCCGCCTGGGGCCGCCCATCGACATCACGTCGCGGACCGCGGAGGTGGTGTACAACCTCCAATGGCGGCCCAAGTCGCTGCTGATCGACGGCATCGTCCGCGGGCAGGACGTGACGGTGAAGACGATCTTCAGCGGCGGCCAGGCCTCGAACGTGATCTCGGTGCAGGGCGCGCCGCAAACCAAGGTCGATGCCGTGTCGGCCGATCCCGTGGTGCTGTCCAACTCGTTCCTGGGCTCGTACGGCGCCCTCGCCATGCGGCTGGCGGGGTTGAAGCCCGGCGCGGAGCTCAAAGCGTACGTCGCGCCGCAAACGGAGGTGACGATCAAGGTCACGGCGGTGGCCGCCGAACGCATCGACACGCCGCGCGCGGCCATCAACGCGACCCGCTACTCGCTGGTGTTCGTGAACCCGCCGCCGGCCGGCGAGTTGCCGGTCAGCCTGTGGGTGGGGACCAACGGCAACCTGCTGCGGCTGAGCATTCCGTCGCAGACGCTGGAGATGGCGCGCGAAGACATCGCATCGGCGGCCTCGCGCACCGCGGCGTTCTCGCTGCCGGGCGACGAATCGGTGACGATTCCCGCCCTTGGCTTCAACCTCGCCGGCACCATCACCAAGCCCGCCAACGCCACGGCGCCGCTGCCGGCCCTGGTGCTGGTCGGCGGCTCGGGACCGACCGATCGCGACGAAATCGTCGCCGGCATCCCGGTGTTCGGCCAGCTCGCCCGCGACCTGGCCGCCGCCGGCTTCATGGTGGTGCGTTACGACAAGCGCGGCGTCGGCCAGAGCGGCGGCCGCGCCGAGTCGGTGACGATTGCCGACTACGCCGAAGACGCGCGGTCGGTGGTGCTGTGGCTCGAGAAGCGCAAGGACGTGGACAAGGACCGCATTGGCCTGGTCGGCCACAGCGAAGGCGCGCTGGTCGCCATGCTGACGGCGGGGCGCGAGCGCGGCAAGGTCGGCGCGCTGGCGCTGGTGGCGGGGCCTTCGGCCGGTGGCGCGGCCATCGTGCTCGAACAGCAGAAGCACCTCCTCGACCAGATGCCGATCGATGACGCCCAGCGCGCCGAGAAGGTCGCCCTGCAGCAACAAATCAACGCCGCGGTCATCAGCGGCCGCGGCTGGCAGGACCTGCCCGAGGCCGCCCGCAAGGTGGCCGACACGCCGTGGTTCTACAGCTTCCTGACGTTCGATCCCGAGCGGGCCATGCGCGACACGCGCCAGCCCGTGCTGATCGTGCAGGGCGAGCTCGACACGCAGGTCAAGCCGCATCACGCCGACACGCTGGCCGTCTTCGCCCGGGCGCGCAAGACCCAGGCCGAAGTCGAGGTGGTCAAGGTGCCGGGGGTGAATCACCTGCTGGTGCCGGCGAAGACCGGTGAAGTGGCCGAGTATCCGTCGCTCGGCGCCGACGCGAAGGTTGCGCCCCAGGTCGGCGCCGCGATTGCCGCCTTCATGATCAGGGCGCTGAAGCATTGACCACGCCGAGCGCCCTGCTGATCCGGGTGACCGGTCACGACCGGCCCGGGCTGACGCACGCCCTCACCTCCATCCTCGCGCGCTACGACGTGCGCGTGCTCGACATCGGCCAGGCCGTGATCCACGACGGCCTCGCCTTCGGCATCCTGATCGAGCTGCGCGAGGAGCTGCGCTCGTCGGCCCTGCTCACCGACCTGCTGCTCGAATCGCACCGCCTCGGCGTGGAGGTGAAGTTCTCGGCCTCCACGGCCGACGAGTACGCGGCATGGGTCAACGCGCAGGCGCGCCGGCGCTTCATCATCACGCTGCTCGGGCCGGCCATCGGCGCCTCGCACATCGCCCAGGTGTCGGGCGTGCTGGCCCAGGCGGGCCTCAACATCGACCGCATCGATCGCCTCTCGTCGCGCGTGCCGCTAACGCTCAAAGATCGCGTGGGGACAAACCTTCAGGTTTGTCCGCGGTTCTGCGTGGAGTTCACGGCCACCGCCCCCAGCGCGGCGACGCTGGTCGACGAAGACGCCGTGCGCACCGGGCTGGCGACGCTTGCCGACACCGGCGACGTCGACGTCGCGTTCCAGCACGACTCGATCTTCCGCCGCAACCGGCGGCTGGTGGCATTCGACATGGACTCGACGCTGATCCAGGGCGAGGTGATCGACGAGCTGGCGGCGCTCGCCGGCGTCGGCGAGCAGGTGCGCGCCATCACCGAGGCCGCGATGCGCGGCGAGCTGGACTTCCAGCAGTCGTTCCGCCGGCGCGTCGCCCTGTTGAAGGGCCTGCCGGAGTCGGCCCTGCAGCAGGTAATCGATCGCATCCCGCTCACTGACGGGGCCAAGCGCCTGGTGGCGACGCTGCGCCGGCTGGGCTACAAGACGGCGATCCTGTCGGGCGGCTTCACGTTCTTCGGCAGCGTGCTGCAGCAGCGGCTGGGCATCGACCACCTGCACGCCAACACGCTGGAGATCCGCGACGGCGTGGTCACTGGCGAAGTGGTGCTGCCCATCGTCGACGGCGCCCGCAAGGCCGAGATGCTGCAGGTGATTGCCGCCAGCGAAGGCCTGAGCCTCGAGCAGTGCATTGCCGTGGGCGACGGCGCCAACGATCTACCCATGCTGCGGCTCGCCGGATTGGGAATCGCGTTTCGCGCCAAGCCGCTGGTGCGATCGAGCGCGAAGCAGTCGATCTCGTCGATGGGCCTCGACGGGATTCTTTATCTGATTGGCGTCAGGGACAGGGATATCGGCGTCTAGAGCCGCTGCCACATGGCGTCGACGCGCCCGCGCAGCTGCGCGGTGCTGTCGGCATAGCCGGCCTTCTCGTCAAACGTCATCGGCTCGCCAAAGGCAATCGATACCCGGTGCCCGCTGAAGGGCAGCGCCAGCCGCCAGTTGAGCGGGCGGTTCCGCGGCCAGAGCTCGTAGATTCCCTTCACTGCCACCGGCACGATCGGCACGTGGAGGTGCTGCGCCAGGATCGGCGCCCCCTTCTTGAACTTCTTCACGGTGCCGTCCATGGAGCGTTCGCCTTCCGGGAACAACACCAGCACCTTGCCGTGCGCCAGGCCGAAGGCGCCGGCCTTCATGGCCGGGACCAGGTTCGAGTCGGCATCCACGGGGACCAAGTTGATCGTCCGCGCCACCCAGCGCGTGAACGGCGTCTCGAAGTACTCGACGGCGCCGACGTAGAAGAGCTTGCGCCACACCCGGAACGGCAGCACGCCGCCGACGAACAGCGGGTCCAGGTAGCTCTGGTGATTCGGGCAGATGATGAATGCCCCGCTCCGCGGGAGGTGGTCGAGCCCGGTCACCCGCACCCCGCCGAGCGCCCGGCGGACGATGCGGGACAACACGAACATCAGCGGCATCAACAGCAGACGCCGCTCCAGCAGTCCCCCCAGCACCGGATCGGTGACCGGCGGCAGATCGCGCAGCAGCGCGGCCCAGGATTCATCGGCGGCCGGCCGACCTGAAGGTGGGTTGCCACCAGCGAAGGCCGCGTGCGGATCGTTCGCGAGGCCCGGCCGCACCGCCTCCACCAGTTGCGCTACGGTGAAGATCTCGTGGATCGCGGCATGCGGCACCTTGACGGTGAAGCGCTGCTCCAGCTCGGTCAGCAGCTCCACCCGCTCCATCGAGTCGAACCCCAGGTCCAGCTCGAGGTTCGCCTCGGGGCGCAACCGCACGCCGGGCCGCAGGCGCGCCTGGATTACGGCGGCCGCGACGCCCACGTGCGCGTCTTCCAACCATGCCTGGTGGTGGGCCGACAGCGGCGCCGACGCGTCCTGGGCGGCCGCCACCTGGCGCTCGCGCACCCGGCGCTCCACCTCGTGCCGCTTGATCTTCTGCGTCGTCGTCCGCGGCAGCGGCTCGAACCACACGTCGTAGCCGAGCACGCGCTTGTGCGCCGGCAGGCCGACGGCCAGGCCTTCGAGCTCGAACCGCAGGATGTCGCCGGCGTTGACAATCTTCCGCTCGCGCATCAGGTCGAGGTCCGGGACGACCGCCGCGAACAGCCGCTCGGTGCTGGGCCGGCCGGGCTCGGCGAGGCCCATCACGCAGATCTCCTTCACGTACGGCGACAGCCGGTAGTGCGCCTCGATCTCCTCGGGATAGATGTTCTTGCCCGAGGCGAGCACGATCATCTCCTTCTTGCGGCCGGTGATCTGGAGCCGGCCCTCCGCGTCCATCCGGCCCAGGTCGCCGGTCAGGAACCAGCCGTCGCGCATCACCTGCGCGGTGGCATCGGGGCGGTTGTAGTAGCCCGCCATGACGATGGGACCGCGGATGGCGATTTCGCCATCGACACCCTCAGTTTCGGGCGGCAGGATCTTGATCTCGTTGCCCGGCAGCGGCCGGCCCACGGTGTCGAGGTGCGCCTCGTCGACGGTGTTGATGCTGGCGGCGGCGCTGGTCTCGGTGAGGCCGTAGGCCTGGAGGATGGTAAAGCCCAGCGAGTAGAGGTCGCGGCCAATCGCCGGGTCGAACTTGGAGCCGCCGGTCACGAGCAGGCGCATCTGGCGGCCCATCACGTCGTGGACCTTGCCGAAGAACAGCGGCCCAAGGTTCACGCCCATGCGGCGCAGGCGGAAGTTCAACGCCAGCAGCATCCTGAAGATCACCCGCGTCAGCGGGCCCGACTTCTGCACCTGCTGCATGACGCGCTGGTGAATCAGGTAGAAGAACTGCGGCACGCAGCAGAAGATCGTGATCTGCCGCTCCTTGAGCGCGCGGACGAGGTCGGTGGAGTTGACGGTCTCGAGGTATACGACGCGGGCGCCGACCGCGAACGGCAGCAGCAGGTTGGCCAGCTGCGCCAGGGAATGGAACAGCGGCAGCACGCCCAGCAGCGCGTCGTCGGCCGTGACCGTCACCACGCTGAAGGCGGCATCGCGCTCGGCCAGCAGGTTGGCGTGGGTCAGCACCACGCCTTTGGGATCCGACGTCGTGCCCGAAGTGTAGAGGATCACGGCAGGGGCGTCAGGTGTGTCGGGTGCAGCGAGTGCCAGGGCGCCAGTGCCGGGCGAGGCGTGGACGTCGACAATGTCGAGGGTCGGGTCGACGAGGCCGCTGTCGAGGGCCTCGGCGGCCACCGGACGCAGCCGCTCGCTGACAAACAGCAGCCGCGCGCCGGAGTCCTTGATGATCGTGGCGACTTGCTTCGCCGAGTAGTTGGTGTCAAGCGGTACGGCGACGGCGCCGGCACGCAGGATCCCCAGCTGGACGGCGCACCAGTGCGCGTCGTTGTGGGCGAGGATGGCGCAGCGGTCCCCGGGCTGCACGCCGTTGGCCGCCAGCCAGGCGCCGTGCGCCACGGCCAGGTCGTGCAGCTGCTGGTAGGTGAAGCGATCGACGCGGTCGGGCCGCAGCACTTCGATGGCGACACGCCTGCCGAACCGCGCGACCGTGGCGGCGAAGACCGTCCAGACAGTTTGGGGGGCCAAGGGCCTGATTCTACCCCCAGCGGGTATGATGGATTGGACCGATGCCAGCACCCCTCCGCATCGCCTTCCTGGGCTGCGGCTTCATCACCCGCGTGCACAGCCGGAACCTGCGGCGCTTCACGAGCGAGATTGTCTGCGGCTACGCCAGCCGCGACAAGGCCAAGGCGGCTGAGTTCTGCGGCAAGTACCGCGGCACCGGCAGCTACGGCGACTACGCCGAGGCCATTGCCGACCCCAACATCGACGCGGTCGTCGTGGCCGTGCCGCCCGCCTTCCACCTGAACCTCACGCTGCAGGCGCTGGCCGCCGGCAAGCACGTGCTGGTGGAGAAGCCCGCCTTCCCGGCGATGGCCGACTACGAAGTGGTGAAGGAGGCGCGCGACCGCGCCGGCCGCGTGGTGCTGATCGGCGAGAACGATCACTACAAGCCGCTGGCGATCACCTTGCGCAAGCTGCTGGCCGACGGCGTGGTCGGCGACCTGGTGTTTGGCCACTTCAGCAGCATCGTGCACCGGCTGAAGGGCGCCGACGACTGGCGCAATGACGAGTCGATGGCCGGCGGCGATGCGTTCTTCGAAGAGGGCATCCACTGGCTGCACCTGGCCGGCAGCCTCGGCCCGAAGATCACGCGAATCACCGGCTTCCGGCCGCTGCCCTCTCACGCCGGCCCCGATCGCCGGGCCAAGAGCATGATGGTGGCGTTCCACTACGACAACGGCGCCGTCGGTGCGCTGTACTACTCGCGGGAAATTCCGTCGCTGCTGAGGGGCCTGCGGCTGTCGAAGCTGTTCGGACGCCAGGGCATCATCACGTTCGAATCGAACGGCGCCTTCCTGCTCGCGCGCGGCCGGGGCTGGCCGCGCCTGATCTTCCCCGGCTTCCGCGACATTCGCGGCTACCAGGCGATGTACCGCGACTTTCGTGAATCGATCCTCACTGGCGCGGCGCCCGAGATGAGCCTCGAACGGGCGATGGAAGACCAGTATTTGATGGATCAGATCTACTCGGCGACCTGAGATGCAGAACCGACTCGGCTCCAGCGGGCCGCGACAACGGAGCGGTCCGTCAGGTCCCTGGGACATCGTCATTATCGGCAGCGGCGCCGGCGGCGGCACCGTGGCTCGCGCCCTGGCCGACAGCGGCGCGCGAATCCTCATCCTCGAGCGCGGCGACTTCGTCGCGCAGGAAGATCACAACTGGAACGCCGACGCGGTGTGGCGGCAGTTGCGCTACCGCACGACCGAGACGTGGCTCGACGAGGGCGGCGCGCCGTTCCGGCCGTACACGCATTACTGCGTCGGCGGGAACACGAAGTTCTGGGGCACGGTGATGTATCGCCTGCGGCCAGAAGACTTCGGCGAGCTGCAGCACGTGGATGGCGTGTCGCCGGCGTGGCCGATCGACTACGCGACGCTGGCGCCGTACTACGATCGCGCGGAGCAGCTCTACGGCGTGCACGGCGAGGCGGGCGCCGACCCCACGGAGGGGCCACGCGGCCCCTATCCGCATCCGCCCGTGCCACACGCGCGGGTGGTCGCCGACATCGTCGAGCGCCTGAAGCAGCAGGGCCTGCATCCGTCGCCGCTGCCGCTGGCGCTGCAGCCGCACTGCATCCTCTGCAACACCTGCAATTCGTTCCCGTGCAAGATCCACGCGAAGAGCGATGCCGAGGTGTGCGGCATCAGGCCGGCGACGACACAGCCGAACGTCACCCTTTGGACCAACGCCCAGGCCCGCCGGCTGTTTACCGACCCCGGCGGCACGCGCATTGAATCGGTTGAAGTCGAACGAGGCGGGGAAACGCTGCGGGTCTCGGCGCCGCTGGTCATCGTGTCCTGCGGTGCCGTCAACTCGGCGGCGCTGCTGCTGCGATCGGCCAACGACAAGCATCCCGATGGTCTGGCCAACTCGTCGGGGCTGGTGGGCAAGCGCTACATGGCGCACCTGGCGACCATGATGCAGGGGTTCCACCCGTTCCGCGTGAACGACACGGTGTTCCAGAAGACCGTTGCCATCAACGACTTCTATTTCAAGGGGCCCAACAGCCGCTTCCCGCTCGGCCAGATCCAGTCACAGGGCCGCACGCACGGCGTGATGGCGCAGACCGTGGTGCCGCAGGTGCCGTTGTGGGCGTACGAAGCGTGGGTGGCGCGCGGCGTTGATTGGCTTGCGATGACCGAAGACCTGCCGCGGCCCGACAACCGCGTGACGCTCGACTCGAGCGGGGCGATTCGCCTGGTGTACCAGCCCAACAATCTGCGCGCGCACGAGCAACTCGTGACCGAGGCCAAGCGCATGCTGCGCAAGCTCGGGTTCTGGATGGTGATGACGCACTCGCACAAGGCGAAGAACACGACTCACCAGTGCGGCACGCTGGTGTTCGGCACCAACCCGCGCGAGTCGGTCCTCGACACGTATTGCCGCACCCACGACGTCGAGAACCTGTTCGTCGTCGACGCCTCCTTTTTCCCTTCGTCCGCCGCCGTCAATCCGGGGCTGACGATCGTGGCGCAGGCGTTGCGCGCGGCCGATCACATTCGTTCGTCGCATTCGTGAGATTTGGCGACGCGGCGGGCCCCAGCCCTCGGGCGGCGTCCAACCTCCGTGATGCGAGGCTACGGCTATAATCCGGCGGATGATCAGGACCACACTCGCCGCCAGTGCCTTCGCGTTCGGGATCGTCGCCATCGGGCTCGGGGCTCAGGATCGGGAGGCCGCCCGGCGGGCCGTGATCGCTCGAGGCCAGTCGCTCGAATTGCCGACCAAATACGTGCCGCCACCTGGCGACAAGGTCGAGCACTACGCCGCGGGCTACGCGAAAATCATGTGCACGGCGGTTTTTGTCACCGGACTCGACCCCACGTTCGCGGCTGAACACGTCGGCTACTTCACGGCGCCCTATGCGGAGCGCGCGAAACTCGGGACACCGAAGATCGATCGGCGGAAGCGGATCGTTGAGGTGACGATGCCGAATGGGACCGTTCGGGTGGCGAAGCACGTCGCCAGCCAAGGCTGCGTGACGCTGCCGATCGGGAAGACGGATGTCCTCTTCACGCCGTCGGTCGTGACGCCGAAAGTACCCGATCCGAAGACCACGCCGTGGCCCATGGGAGACCGGTTGGCGGGCGGTCCGGCGCCAGCGGGCGTGGACATGGCCAAAGTACAAGCAGCGCTGGAGGCCGCGTTCGACCCAGCGGCCATGACCGCTGCCTTCGTCGTCACCTACAAGGGTCGGATTGTCGCCGAGCGTTACGGCGAGAACATCACGCCGACGACCGCGCTCGAGAGCTGGTCGATGGGCAAGAGCCTGAGCGGCACGCTGATGGGGATCCTCATCCAGCAGGGTGTCTACACGCTCGACCAGCCGGCGCCGATTCCCGAGTGGCAAACGGCCGGCGATCCACGGCAGAACATTCGCATCCGCGACATCTTGAATATGTCGAGCGGCCTGCGCATCATCGCGCCACAGGATCCGGACTACGACGAAAGCGGTCCCTACCCTGACCACCTCTACTACTACACCGGATCGATTGATGCGTTCAAATACGCGGCAACCCGACCGCAGCAGTGGCCACCAGGCACAGTTGGCCGCTACCGCAATACCGACCCGGTCTTGACGAACTATATGGTGCGAATGGCGGTTGAGAAGCGCGGCGACGACTATCACTCGTGGCCACAGCGCGCGCTCTTCGACAAACTGGGAATACGGACCATGGTTCTCGACACCGATCCGTACGGCAACTTCCTCACGCACGGATACGAGTCCGCATCAGGACGCGACTGGGCGCGGCTCGCGAATCTTTATCTGCAGGATGGCATCTGGAACGGCGAGCGGCTTCTCCCCGCGGGTTACGCCGAATTCGTCGGCACGCTCTCGCCGGCTTGGGTGGCGGACAATCGCCCACAGTACGGCGGACTGTTCTGGGTGAACGGCGACGGCGCCTGGCCGGCGCCCAAGAACATGTATTTCATGTCCGGCGTCGGCGGCCAACAGGTGTTGATCATTCCATCGCACCAACTGGCGGTGGTGCGACTGGGCCACTTCAAGGGCGTACAAGCCGCCGGCCGGGCCACGCGCCGCGCCGTCGGGATGCTCGTCGAGGCTGTGCCGCCAAACCAGTAGATGATCGGCCAGGTGCCGGGTGGACGGGTATTGCCCGCACCGCGGCGCTAGCGCGCGGACTTCGCCGGCGTGATGGGCAGCAGCCCCTTTTCCACCAGCGTCGGCGGCTTGCGCAGCTTCGTGGCCCGCTCCCACGCATACGCCACGGCCAGCAGATCGCCATCGGTCCATGGGCGCGCCGCGAACTCCAGCCCAAACGGCAGTCCGCTCGCGTAGAAGCCGGCGGGCACGACCACGGCCGGCACGCCGATCATGTTGATCCAGCTGGTGTTCGAGTGCGGGCCGCCGCTCAAGGCCCCGTCCTGCGCCATGGTTTCGTCGGGCGGCGGCATCTGGATGGCCGGATAGACGTAACCATCCAGTTTCAGCCGGTCCATGGTTTCGAGATACGCGGCCAGCATGGCGCGGCGAGGCTCGTGGTAATTGCGCCCGGCCTCGGGATCGGTATCGAGCGGTTTCTGCTCGACGCGAACGCCGCCAATGTTGGCAAAGAAGTCCTCGGTACCAATCGAAGACGTGAAGAGCGGCGTGCCCACGGCCTTCAGGTAGTCCGCGGCCGAACGATACTCAGCGGGCCCAAACCTCGAGAGAAATTGATTGGTTCCGTCGAGCATGTAGGCGTAGGTCGACACGCGGCTGGCCATCCTGGCAAACGCCGCCGGCAGGATGCCGTCGTCGTCCACGACCTCGGCGCCCGCCGCGCGCAACGCCGCCACCGCCTTCACGAACATCTCGCGCGTCTCGGGTCGCAGCGCCATGGCGGCGCCCACGCGAGACTTCTCGGCCGCCGCCTCGGGGACCCGGGCGGGGATGCCGTGAAACGGCACTCCCTCGCCGGCCAGAACGAACGCCGGCACGCCAAACCGCTGGCCCGTGAGCGCATCGGCCTTCAGGAACGCGTCGTACGGTCCGAGTTGCTTCGACGTCCGCGCCTCGGCGGTGCGAGGGTCAAGGGGATCCTCGCCCGCCATCACCGCCAGCGCGATCCCGGCGTCGGCGGCATTACGCGCAATCGGACCCGTGTTGTCGAGCAGCCAGTCGAGCGGCGCGATGCCGGCAATGCTGACGAGCCCGCGCGTCGGGTAGACGCCGACCAGCGCGCTCGTGGCCGCCGGCATGCGAATCGAGTTGCCGGTGTCCGTGCCGTTGCCCAGCACCGCCATGTTGGCGGCCACCGCGGTCACCGTCCCGCCGGACGACCCGCCCGGCGAGAAGCGGACGTCGTAGGCATTGCCGGTGCGCCCGAACGAGCTGCTGCGATTGGTGTCGCTGTTGGCCAGGTCGGGCATGTTGGAGTGACCGACGATGATGGCGCCGGCGGCCTTGAACTTCGCGACGATGGTCGCATCCTGCGGGGCGATCAGCTCGTGGCCTTTCTTCGTGAAGCCTTCCCAGCCGGCCGAGGTCACCTGTCCCTTAATCGAGGTGTTGGCCTTGATCACGATCGGTACGCCCCAGAGCGGCCCGTGGTTGCCGACCGCCGCCCCGGCATCCTGCCGCCGCGCCTCGGCGAGGGCGGCGTCGCGAAATACTGTCTCGATCGCGCCGTAGACCCCGTTGTAGCGATCGATCCGATCGAGGTGCCACTGCACCACTTGCGTCACGGTGTATTTCTTGTCGGCGTAGAAGCGATGCAACTGCGCGACGCTCACGTCCAGCAGGTCGCTGTCGATGGCCGCGGCCGGCGCCGCCGGGGCGGAGCCGCAGGCCAGGGCCGTGCCCAGGATGACAGGGAGGGCGGCGGTGCGGAGCAGTGCGCGGAGGATCATCCGCGCATCATATCGCCACCCGCACGGACGCAGCTGAGCGACAATAGCGCTCATGAGAGCGCGCTCGTTCAGCCACGTCGGCATCACCGTTCGGGACTTCAACACCTTCGTCCGCTTCTACTGGGACGTGTTCGGCTGCCCGCTGGTCGGCGTTTCCGACACGCCATCGGATCGCGTGCGGAGTTTCTTCGGGGTCGACGCGCCTGCGCCGAGCTGCAAGATCGGCTGGATCCGGGTGCCCGGCGGCGCGGTGCTCGAGATCTTCGAGTTCCAGCCGCAGCAGCCGCTCGTCCAGGGGCCGTGGAACCGCGTCGGCCTCACCCACTTCAGCCTGAACGTGCGCAACACGCAGAAGTGGTACGACTACCTGGTGAGCAAGGGCGTCGAGTGCGTCTCGAAGCCCGAGAAGTCACCGCGCGGCCACACGTTCTTCTTCGCGAAAGACTGCGACGGCAACCTGATCGAGCTGATGGACCTGGGCTTCATGCACTACGTGCTCGACTGGGGCGGGCCGCTCGGCGGGTTCCTGTTCCGTAGAGGAATGTACAAGAAGTACTACGAACCCAAGAGTTAACAGGAGGCAAAGAGATAAGGAGTTAACTCTTTATCTCTTTATCTCTTGTTAGGACTCTTGATCTGCTGGCGGCACCAACAGGAACTGGAAGGCCAGGTTCGAGACCAGGCAGTAGGCCACGAAGTAGTAGAACCCGCTGCCGATCACCGCGTCGAGATTGTCGATGGCCTTCGACGCCATGAACGCGATGAACACGCCGACCGCGAACACGTCGGCCATGGCCCACTTGCTGATCGACCGCGTGAACAGGTAGAGGCGGTACTTCGAGGCGGGCGCCTTGATCGCCAGGATCACCGCCAGCATGGCCGCCTTGATGAACGGCACGATGATGCTGAACAGCAGGATCAGGCCGGCGACGAAGTAGTTGCCGGTCTCGTAGAGGCTCTTGACCGCCTGCATCACGTTCTGCGTCTGGCGGAAAATTTCTGTGGGCTTGTTGAAGATCGGGATCGAGGCCACGATCGTCAGCGCCGGCTGCGACAACCCGGGGATCAAGAGGCCGAGGGACACCAGTGTCAAACCAACCGCCACCTTGTTTCGCGTTGTCATCGGGGCAATCTAGCACAAGGGCACGCTCACGTTGTTCACGGTTGATGTGCGCAGCGGCAGCGAAGGGATGACGCTGGCCGAAGGCCCGCCTGCGTCATCTGTGTCATCTGCGTTGGAGGTAGGCCTTGGTCTGCTGGCTCACGAGATCGAGCAGGTTGCCCATCGCGATGTTCACATCCACGAGGTGCAGGCCCCAGTCGGCCAGCGGCTTGGCGCGCATCCCCAGGTCGCCGACGATGTCGTCGGTGCGCGGGTCGGCGGGGTCGCCGTGCACCGTGACTTCCAGGTAGGTGGCGTGTTCGTTCGACGCGCACTTTGCCGTCAGCAGGCCCGGCACGCTGACGAACGGCGTGTCGACGGTCTTGCCCTCCGCCCACGGCTTGACCGGCGTGGTGCCGGTGATGGTGCGGCCGGTAGCCGACAAATAGGCTTTGAGAGGCGCGCTGCCGTCGCCGAGCGTGACGGGATTGGTGCAGGATCCCGAATGGCCGGCGTTGGCGGGCTTCCCGAAGCGGGTGTTGGCCGGTGGCAGCACGTCCGATCGGAACGCCGAGTAGTTCACGACGCAGCCAATCTGGCCCGGCTTGCGGCACAGCGGGATCACTTTGAGATCGCCGCCGACGTCCTTGCCGGCGGGAACTTCCAGCGTCGCGCCGAGAATCAGCGCCGAGACCAGCTGCTTCTGAATCGGTTTGCCTTCGATCTCCTGGCGCAATAGCTCCGTCAGGATGAACGACCCCTGTGAGTGGCTGATCAGCACGACGCCGCGGCCCTGGTTGTCGCGCTTCAGGTACGACTGCCACGCGTCGCGGACATCGTCGTACTGCACGCCCTTGTCGAACGCGAAGCGCGGCCCGGTCAACTGCTTGCGCAGGCCGGCGAGCGTCAGCTGGCGATACAGCGGGGCAAACGGCCGGCACTTCGACGCGAAGCGCGCGAACTGCTGCGCGATCACGTTCAACTCCGCCGGGTCGGCGTTCATGTCGCTGTTGTCGGTGGTGTCGGTGGAGATCGTCGGGTAGACGTAGAAACAGTCGATCGGCGCCTTGGGATCGGCGGCCCACGTCTCACGGGTCATCGTCCCATCGGCCGCGATCACGGTCGTGGTGAGGTCGATGTCGCAGGCATCGCCCTTGCGGCCGGGCCGGCACAGCCACGCCTTGTCGTCGGTGTAGTCGTTGGGCGTCACGGCGACCGGAGGGGCCGGCGCCGGCGCTTGCGCGCCAAGCGAGCTGGAGAAAGCCAGGCTGCCGAATACGACCAGGGCGAAAAACGACCGTCGAATCACGTGTGCCTCCGTTTCAACGCCGGATGTTAATGCATTTCGCGCGGTGTTAGACTTCCGCCCCATGAAGACCCTCGCCCTCGTCCTGCTGGCCGGCGCGACGGTACTGGCGCAGGCCGCGGCGCCGGCCACCCCCAAGGCACCCGCCCCGGCGCGGCCGCCCACCCGCAACGTCGGCAGCATGAGCGACCTGATGGTCAAGATCATCTACCCCGCGTCGGATGCGCTCTTCTACATCGAGTCGCGCACGCCGACAACCGACGCCGAGTGGACCACCCTCGAAGGCCAGGCGTTGATGGTCGCCGAATCGGCCAACCTGCTGATGCTGCCGGGACGCGCGCGCGACCAGAAGCAGTGGATGGCCGATGCCAAGCTGATGCTCGACGCCGGCGCGGCGGCGGTGAAAGCCGTGAAAACCAAGAACGTCGATGGCATCGTCGCGCTGAGCGATCAGCTGATGGAATCCTGCACGTCGTGCCACAAGCACTATCGCCCCGGCTACGGCAAGCCGCCAGGCTGACTCAACCGACGAACGCCTCGGCGCAAACGCCGGTACGCGGCCCACATCGTCGTGACGCTCAGCAGGATGCCGCCGAGGCTCAGGACGATCACCACGACATCCCACAATGGGCGCTTGTCATACAGGAACGGGAAGTCGAGGCTGTGCAGGCCGTGATACAGCCAGCGATTGAGCCGGCTTAGCCGCTCTTCCTTCCGGACGATGGCGCCACGCCTGGGGTCGAGATAGAGCCAGGTCCGCTGCGGGTCGGCGAAGCGGGCGCGCAACACGGGCAGGTCCAGCTGGCCGCGGCGGTTGTAGTAGTAGGCGTCGTACTCCGTCATCCAATGAACGTCGTCGATCGGCACGCCGGGCATGGCGTCGCGCGCGGCGGCGACCATGGCATCGGCGTCGAACAGCTGGCCGGGGCCTCGCGCGGGGGCGTCGATGGCCACCAGGCCGGCACTGGCGCGAAGGTAGTGGTGCCCGCGAAACCGGATGATGTCGATCTCTTTCGGCGCCGACAGCCCAAAAGCCAAAAGGGCCCGCTGCAGCGATGCCAGGGAGACGTCGGCGGGGTGCAGCGGCCCTTGCGACACCGCCTCGCGCTGGGCCCGCGTCGGCGCGGTGCCTGGGCTCCAGTCCCACGGGTTCATTGACAGCAGGCCGCTGAACACCCAGGTGATGGTGGCCACCCCAAAAATTAGGCCGGCGTAGTGGTGCCAGCGCATGAGGCCGGCGTACGGCGTGTGCGACGGCTGGCGCTTGAGCCGGAACCGCGCAAACGGCGAAAACCGCCAGAGTCCCCACAGGAAGCCGGCGAGCGCCATCACCGTGCCGGCAATCGACGTCCAGACAATCACCTCGTTCCACACCGCGGACTGGCGCCGGAGCGGCGTGAAGTAGAGCCAATGCAGCACGGCGCCGAGGTATCCCCAGCGCCGGCCGCTGGCCGTGGTCCGCATCACTACTTCGCCGCTCTGCTCGGCCACGTAGAGGCGCGTGCCCGCGGCATCGTCCACGGCCGTGCGGTGCAGGGGCATCTGGCCGCGGACGCCGAACGTCCATTGGTCGGCGTCTTCGAGGCGGGCTTCGTGGTGAACTCCGGCGGAACCGCCGGCGAACTGGCGCGCGATCGCGGCCGCGCGGTCACCGGTCAGCGGCGCGAGGGCCTCGCCGGTGTCGGCGTAGACGGTCTGCGGCCGCCCGGCCGACGTCACGCGATAGACCGGGCGCCCGTCAAAGGTGGTGATGGTGAAGCGCGACGCGACCGCAGCGACGGCCCCGGGTTCGACGCGCACGGCGGCCACATCGAGCGGGGCAAGCCCGGCCAGGCGCTCGGCCGGGGTCAGCTCCGGCATGCGCGCATACATCATGACCACGCCCGAGATGAACCAGACGAGAAACAGGACGCCGAGCGCGATGCCGAGCCAGCGATGGGTGTAGATGAGGGTGCGGGCCGCCCGGTGGTGGCTCACGTCGCTTCCCTTACAAGGGCGTCCACACCGGCCTTTCGCGCGGGCATTGGCGTGCTTGTACCACAACCTGGCCGGTGTCGTTTACACTGGTGCCACCTGCGATGTGGACTCTTCAATCAATTGACCCCGCCGATACCGATCTCGTCTTTCGCCTGTTGCCGGGCAACTTGAAGACCATAGGCCGCGCGCCGGGCGTCGACTTCGTCGTGGATGCCGCCCTCGTGTCGCGCGTCCACTGCCGCCTGACCCTGAACGAGGCCAACGAGCTGCTCCTCGAGGATCTCGGCAGCACAAACGGCACGTTTCTGAACGGCCAGAAGGTCAGCAAAGCCACGCTCAGCGACGGCGACAAGCTGACGGTGGGACGGGTGGAGTTCGTGGTGAACGCGGCGTCGAATGACAAGCGCGCGGGAAGCCCGAAGACGACCTGGTCGGTCTAGCCTCAGCGGCAACGACCGCGCCTGTCCGCCGCAGCGCAGCGCGCGAAGGCGGAGGGTTGCCTATCGGCTCGCCAGGTACTCCAACACAAACGGGTTGGTCCGTCGCTCCCGCCCGATGGTCGTCTCCGGCCCGTGGCCGGAATAGACGATCGACTCGTCGGGAAACGCGAACAGCACCTCCGTGATCGCCCGCATCAGCACTTCGTAGTCGCCGCCGGGCAGGTCGGTGCGGCCAATCGAGCCGGCGAACAGGTTATCGCCGACAAACAGCATCGGGACGCCCGCGGCGCCCGGCTTCGACACCGCCAGGCACACCCCGCCCGGCGCGTGCCCCGGCGTGTGGTGCACGTCAACCACGTAGTCGCCAAGGGCGATCGGGCCCTGCCCTTCGTAGTAAAGATCAACCGGGGGCGGCTGCTCCACCTGGATCCCGAACATCGCGCCCTGCCGCGCCGCGTTGTCGTAGAGCGGCTGGTCAGCCCGGTGCAGGTAGATCGGCGCCTGGAGGCGGCGCTTGGCCTCGGCCACGCCCGACACGTGGTCGACATGCGCGTGCGTCAGCAGGATGCCCCTGACGGCAAGCCCCTGCGTGGCGATGAACGCCAGCAGTTGCTCCACCTCGTCGCCGGGGTCGATGTAGACGGCCTCCTTCGTGCGCTCGCAGCCGAGCACGTAGCCGTTTTTCTGGAATGGCCCTTCCGCCGCCGACTCGACAATCATTGAGCTAGGATACAGCGTGGTGATTGTGGCCGTGGACGATCTGATGTTCGCCTCCCGAATCTCGAGCGCGGCCAAGGCGCTGGGGGTCGAGATTGCGTTTGCGCGATCCCCCGAGGCCATTGTCGAGGCAGTGCGGACGAAGGCGCCGCGGCTGGTGATTTTCGACTTGAACAGCGTGAAAGTGAGCCCGCTCGAGGCCGTGGCGGCGCTCAAGGCCGACGCCGCGCTGGCGGCCGTGCCGACGGTGGGGTTTGTCTCTCACGTGCAGACCGAGTTGATCACCGCGGCGCGCGAGGCCGGGGTCGGCCAGGTGCTGGCCCGTTCCGCGTTCGTCACGCAGTTGCCGCAACTGCTGCAGGGGTCATGATGCTGCCGACCGTGCTCGACGTCTACGAGGCCAAGCGGCGGCTCGCGCCGCACCTGCAGGCGACGCCGCTGCTGCCGTCGTACTGGCTGTCGTCGATTGCCGACGGCAACGTCATGCTGAAGCTCGAGTCGCTCAACCTGACCAGCTCGTTCAAGATCCGCGGCGCGTTGAACGCCGCGTTGCGGCTGCTCGAGACCGGCGAGGGCGGTGCCACGCCGCAACTGGTGACCGCATCGGCCGGCAATCACGGGCGGGCGCTGGCGCTGGCCGCCGAGCGCCTCGACCTGGCCTGCATCGTCTTTACGCCGGCGAACGCGCCCGAAGCGAAAAAGAACGCCATCCGCCGCCATGGCGCCGTGCTGCACGGCGAGTGCGACGATTACGATGCCGCCGAAACGGCAGCCAAGGAGTACGCCGCGGCCGAAGGCGGCGTCTACATTTCGCCCTACAACCATCCCGATGTCATTGCCGGCGCCGGCACGATTGGTCTCGAGATTGTCGAGGCGATGCCGGCCTTCGACGTCATCGTAATCCCGCTCGGGGGCGGTGGCCTCGCCAGCGGGATGGGCCTCGCCCTCAAGGCCGCCGCCGCGCACGTCACCATTGTCGGCGTCGAAGTCGAGGCCTCGTCCCCGTTCTCGTTGAGCCTGGAGGCCGGACGCATCACCGAGATCACCCCGCGGGCGTCGCTGGCCGATGGTCTCGTCGGCAACCTCGAGTCCGGGTCGATCACGTTCCCGCTGGTGAAGCAGGTGATCGACTACGTGGTCACGGTCAGCGAAGACGAACTGGCGCGGGCCATGAAGGGCCTGGCCACCGAAGAACGGCTGATTGTCGAGGGCGCGGGCGTGGCGGCGACCGCGGCCGTCATGGCCGGCAGGGCGTCGGCGCCGGGTCAACGAGTGGTGGCGATGGTCACCGGCGGCAATGTCGACCTGCCGAAGTGGCTGTTTACAATCAGCTAGGCCACAGATTCACGACAGCCACAGATTCGCACCGATTGACACAGATTTAACGACGCTCACGGTGATCGCAAGCTGGCCGCCAGCACCGCCGCCGAGCCGGCGGCGTCGATCGCCGGTTGGCCAGGGCCAACCAGGGCCGTGTACAGGCCGCGCAGCTGGTCGACATCCACGGGCTCGCTCGAGCCGATCGCGTGCACGAGATCCAGCTTGGACTTGCCCTTGGTGGTCAGCAGCACGGTGTCGATGGTGATCGCACCGTGAAAGATGTCGCGCGCGTGCAGTTCCGCCACGCCGTCGGCCACCTCCGCGACAATCTCGCACGCGCGGCGGCTGTTGAACGGCTGGCCGCCCATGATCAGCCGCAGGCTGCGGCCCTGCACGAACTCGCACGCGGCATAGGTCGCGCGGCCGTCGCGGACGATGTCGAAGATGGTGACGAGGGCGGGGTGGAAGAGTCCGCACAGGCGTTCGTCGAGGCGCGTGATTGGGCGCAGCATCACGGTCTGCGCCGTCTGCATGTCGCGGGCCTTCACGGCGGCGCCCGCCGGCGTCACTTCGAGGGGTTCGTACCGGTTCGCGATCATTCAGTGGAGCGTGTCATCGAATACGACAGTCCTCTCAACTTGGCTCATCGCAGCCACTGGGGTCGTTCCATAGGAACGACCCGCATTCGATATCGAACGGACGGGCCATCAACTTTTTTGCGGCCGCGAGGGACGAATCTCGACACGGCTCGGCAAGCTGCGGGCCGGGTGGTTGAGCACGTCGACAATGGCCTGGGCGACGTCCTCCGGCTGCAGTTTCCACTCCGCGCCGGTGATGCTCTCGCGGCCTCCCGTCTTCGCCAGGGCTCCGGCGGGCAGGGAGAACCCGGTGGCGACCGAGCCCGGCAGGACGTAGGTCACGCGAATGTTGTCCGGACGCAATTCCAGCATCAACGCTTCGCTGTAGGCGTTGAGACCGGCCTTCGACGCACAGTACGCCGCACCGCCGATGAAGGGGTTCTTGCTCGCCAGGCTGCTGACATTGACGATCCAGCCGGCGCCGCGCTGCTTCAGCACCGGGATCGCGGCCTTGCAGCAATTGAAGACACCGGTCAGGTTGGTGCCGATGATGCGGTCCCACTCGTCGTGGGGCATCTCCGCGATCGGGACGCCGACCCCGACGCCGGCGTTGTTGACCAGGACGTCGAGCCCGCCGAACCGGGCGGCAACGGTCCGCACGGCGAGTTCGGCCGAGGCCGGGTCGCGGACGTCGCAGACGATGCCGGCGACACGGCCCCGGTCGTCGCACGCGGCCCCCAGGGCATGCTCGGCCCGCACCACGCTGTCGGTGGCCGTGCCGGTGACGGCGACCTGGTCGCCGGCGCTCAGCAGGGCGTGGGCCAGCGCATAGCCAATGCCCCTGGTCCCGCCCGTGATCAAGGTGACTCGTGCCATGCCTATAGAATAGTCCGCGTGTCGACTGTCGTGATTCTGGGGGCCGGGGAAATCGGCGGGGCGCTGGCGCGCCAACTGGCCGCCATCGATCTGGTCTCGCGCATTGTCCTGGTGGACGAGCTGGGGACGGTGGCCGCCGGCAAGGCGCTCGACGTGGCGCAGTCGGGTCCGGTGGATCGCTATCACACGGTCATGGCGGGCTCGAACGACATCGCGGCGGTCGTCGGCGCCGCCGTCGTGGTGGTGGCCGACCGGGCCGGGCAGCCGGGCGCGGAGTGGCAGGACGAAGCCGGCCTGACGCTGCTGAAACGGGTGGCCGGGCTCAACCAGTCGGCGCCGTTACTGTGTGCCGGGGCCGCGCAAAGCAGCCTGGTGGAGCGCGGCGTGAACGAAGCCGGCATCGCGCGCACGCGGCTGTTCGGCACGGCCGGCGAAGCGCTGCGGTCGGCGGTGACGGCCATCACCGCGCTCGAGGCCCAGGCCGCGCCCTCGGACATCTCGCTGACGGTGCTCGGTCGTCCGCCACACCAGGTGATCGTGCCGTGGGACGAGGGCGCGATTGGCGGGCGGTCGATCGCGAAGGTGCTGTCGGCGGCGCAACTGGCGCGGCTCGACGCGCGCGCCGCGCGGCTGTGGCCGCCGGGCCCCTATGCCCTGGCGGCGGCGGCCGCGCGCACGATCCGCACCGCGTTGACGCGCGCGCCGCGCGTGCACGTGGCCACGGTCGCCGTCACGCGCGAGGAGGGCACGCCGGGCCGTTCGGCCCTCATGCCCGTCACGCTGCAGCCGGCCGGGATCGCGTCGATCGTGGCACCGACGCTGTCGTCGCGCGACCGCGTGCGCTACGAAACGTCGTTGCGCTAGATGTGAATGCTACACACGTTGTTCATTCGGGAGTCTCTGGAAACAATGGGG
>CAYGMD010000044.1:0-29575 GCA_964350785.1 uncultured Acidobacterium sp.
GTTCTTCGATGCCGGGCTGCCCGCGGTGGCGACCGAGCTGGCGTCGCGGGGCCTTCGCGTGGTCATTGCCGGGCTCGACCAGGACTACCTGGGCAAGCCCTTCGAGCCCATGCCGCAACTGCTGGCCATCGCCGAATACATCACGAAGACGCGCGCCATCTGCATGGTGTGCGGCAACCCCGCCAACCATACACAGCGCCTGATCCACAGCGAAGACCGGGTGCTGCTCGGGGCGCAGAACATTTACGAGGCGCGCTGCCGGCAGTGCTTCGACCCGACTCTGTCGCGTAGCGACGAGGTGAAGCTGTCGCGTAGCGACGAGGCAAAGCTGTCGCGCGCCGACGAGGCCAAGGCCCAGGCCGAGGCTGCGGAGCCTGCCGCCACGAAGGCCGAGGCGCGATGAGCGCCGAGGAGCTTGCCGGCGCGTTACGGCAGGCCCTCGTCGCTCTTGGTGTGTTGTTCGTCATCGTCAATGCCCGCGTCGGCTGGCAACTGCTGGCCTGGTGGCGGCTGCGCCGGAACGTGGTGCTGGTGTGGCCCGCGCCCAAGCCGCCCTTCTTTGCCATCAACCTTGCCATCGGCGTGATGCTGGGCGTGATCCTGTTGATCACGGCCTATCGCATGCCCCGCGGCTTTGCCTCGCTGTTCGGCGTGGCGATGATGTTCACCTATTACGGCTACCTGTTGCCGCTGTCCGTGCGGATCCGCCGCGGCCTCTACCGCGACGGGGTGTGGACCGACAGCGGCTACATGCCCTACCGCGAGATTGGCGGGCTGACGTGGAAGGGCGAGGCCACGCTCGTGCTGGCCTCCCGGCAGAAGACCCTGGCGCGACGGTTGGCGGTGCCCGGACCTCATCTGGGCGAAGTGCGGCACCTGCTGCGCGAAGCGATTGGCCGCCATACAATCGAGTTCGACGAGGGGCCGGGGCTTCACCTCGGCACCCGCGATACGCGCGAATCCGCGTAGTTGTGTGAAGCTGCACGCCGCCCGGCGGCGGAGGCTACTCCGATGGTCGCAAGGCCCGATAACAAGGAGACCAGCATGGCCGCACGTCCAACCTGGAAGGGTTACATCAAGGTCAGCCTCGTGACGATCCCGGTCCGGGTCTATCCCGCGACCGAGTCGAGCGCGACCATTTCGTTCAACCAGCTTCACGCCGAATGCCAGACCAAGATTCAGCAGAAGAAGTGGTGCCCGAAGTGCGAGCGCGAGATCACGTCGGCCGAGGTGGTCAAGGGCTACGAGTTCGAGAAGGGCCGCTGGGTGGTGATCGACGAGGAAGACATCGCCAAGGTCCGCACCGAGTCGAGCAAGGTCATCAACCTGATGCAGTTCACCGAAGCCGACGCCATCGATCCGATGTACGTCGACAAGGCCTACTACCTGGCGCCGGAAGGCCCGATGGCGGCCGACGCCTACTCGGTGATGCGCGAGGGCATGCAGGGCAAGGCGGGCATTGGCAAGGTCGCCATCCACGGCCGCGAGTACCTGGTGGCGGTCAAGCCGCACAAGCAGGGCATGGTGATGTACACGCTGCATCACGCCGCCGAGATCCGCACCATCGATCAGATCGAGGAGCTGCGTGAAGTGCGCGGCCAGGTCAACCCGGCCGAGATGAAGCTGGCGCGCCAGGTGATCGAGAGCATCGAGGGCGACCTCAACCTGTCGGACTACAAGGACGAGTACCAGGAGGGCCTGCGCGCCATCATCGACGCCAAGGTCGCGGGCGAGGAATTCGTGGCGCCGGAAGAGAGCGCGCCGCCGAAGGTCGTGGACCTGATGGAGGCCCTGCGCAAGAGCCTCGACCAGGTGAGCTGCGGCAAGAAGAAGACCGCCAAGGCCGACGCGGCCGAGGCGGCAAAGAAAGTCACCAGCATCAAGAGCGCCGCCAAAAACGGGGCGAAGAAACGCAAGGCGTCGTAGGAGGAATCGATGGCACGAAAGGCCGTGTGGGGCAGCTACAAGCCTGCCAAGAAGTCGAAACGGAAGGCCGCCTAACGGCGGCCTTTTCCACATGACGACGCACCTCTGGACGATTCGGCGGCTGGCCGCGGTCGATGAGACGCAGGTGGACGAACTGGCGAGCGTGCTGATCGACTGCGTCGAGGGCGGCGCCTCGGTCAGCTTCATGTCGCCGCTGACGCGCGAGCGTGCCGTCGCGTTCTGGCGGCACGTGGCCCGCGGCGTGGCCGCCGGGCACCGCGCCGTGCTGGTGGCCGAGGACGCGGCCGGGATCTGCGGCACCGTGCAGCTGGTGTTCGACCTGCCCGAGAACCAGCCGCACCGCGCCGACCTGGCCAAGATGCTGGTGCATCGGCGGGCCCGGCGGCAGGGGCTGGGCGCGGCGCTGGTGCGGGCGGCGGAGGCCACGGCGCGCGACTCTGGCAAGTCGCTGCTGGTGCTCGACACCGTCACCGGCAGCGACGCCGAGCGCCTGTATGCGCGGTTAGGCTGGCAGCGGGTCGGGGAAATTCCGCGGTACGCCCTGTGGCCGCAGGGCGGGTTTTGCAGCACCACGGTGTTCTACCGAGACTTACTCGCCAGTTGAAAGTGGAAAGTTGGCAGTGGAAAATTTCAGTTCCAGTGTGAAGTTTTCAGTTTGATGCCAACTGCAACTGCAACTGAAACTACCAACTTTCAACTTCCAACTTTCAACTATTCAAGAAGTACCCAAGCAGCCCCATCCCCGAGGCCGTCGGGTCGCTGATCCAGTCGGGCGGCACCAGCCACACGAACGCCAGGATCGCCACCACCCAGATGTCGTAGGGCAGCGTCGCCCGCTCGTCGCGCCAGAAGAAGAAGCGCGCGAAGACGCCGGCGGGCATGGGCTTCTTGTTCAGCGCCAGGTAGGTGTAGTGAATGCGGTTGCTGACGGTGATGATTGACAGCACCAGGATGACCCACAGCACGCCCGCCATCCGGTCGGTGAAGGCGCCAATCATGAACAGCACGATGCGCTCGGGGCGCTCCATGAAGCCGACCTTGCACTTGTCGATCAGCGACTCGGCGCGGGCGCGGGCGTAGCTGGTCATGATCGAGAAGATCAGGGCCAGGGTAGCGATGAGCACATAGCCGTTGCGGCCGAGCTCGGCGTACAGCCACACCAGGCCGGTAAACAGGGCCAGGTCGGAAAACCGGTCGAGGGTCGAGTCCCAGAAGGCGCCGAACTCCGACTGCTTGCCGGTGATGTGGGCCACCTTGCCGTCGATGAAGTCGAAGATGTTGGCGACGATCATGATGACGCCGGCCAGCACGAACTGGTCGACGGCCAGCGCCCAGGCCGCCACCACGTTGATCAGCACCCCGATCAGGGTGAGGACGTTGGGGTGGATGCCGAGGGCCACGGACGCGCCGATGATGGCGCGCAGGGGGAACATGCAAACGGCGCCGATCGCGCCTGTGAAGGTCATGGGCAGGTCCGTCATAGGGTAGCCCATGCGCAGCACCTTCACAAGGCGCGCAGGCCGCCGCAACTTGCGTTACCCTCAGCGTCGGAGGACGTTCTTATGCGCCGATGGTGCCTTGCCCTGTGTGGTTGTCTGTTTGTGTTCCTCGCCGCCGGCCTGCCGGCCGTTCACGCCCAGGAGACTACCGCCACCATTGTCGGCACCGTCACCGACGAGAGCGGCGGGGTGCTGCCGGGCGTCGTGGTGACCCTGCGCCATGTGCCGACCCGCCGGGCGTTTGAAAGCACGACCTCGGTCGAGGGCGGGTACCTGGTCACGCTGCTGCCGATTGGGGAGTACGAGATCACGTTCGCGCTGCCGGGCTTCCAGTCCCGGCTCGTGCGTGGGGTGACCCTGTCGGTCAACGATCGGGTCCGCATCAACGCCACCCTGACGACCGGCGGCGTGTCGGAGGTCGTCGAGGTGAGGGGCCGCCAGCTGACCCAGGCGACGACGGCGGTCCAGGGCCTGATTGATTCGCGCCAGGTGCAGGAGCTGCCGATCAACAACCGCAACTTCGCCAAGCTGGCCGAGCTGGCCCCCGGGGTGTCGAGCGACCTGGCCGACGAGGTCGGCGTCGGCCTGACCAGCCTCATGAGCCTGTCGGTGAACGGCGCCCGCCGCAACGCCGTCAACTGGCTGGTTGACGGCGTCATGAACGTCGACGTCGGCAGCAACATCACGCTGCTGTCGACCCCGACCCTCGAGTCGATCGAGCAGTTCAAGATCATCACCTCGAGCTACGCGGCGGAATGGCCGCGCTCGGGCGGCGGCATCATCAACGTGGTCACCAAGTCTGGGACCAGCAAGTATTCGGGCAGCGCCTACGAGTTCTTCCGCAACGACTCGCTCAACAGCAATTCCTATTTCCGCAAGCAGAGCACCGACCCGGCGATTCGGGACGGCGCGCCCGCGCTCAAGTACAACAACTTCGGCTACACCATCGGCGGCCCGGTGCTGCCGTCCCGGGAGCGGATGTTCTTCTTCTGGTCGCAGGAGTTCCGCCGCCAGACCCGCGCGCCGGCCTCGCTGACCGCCCTGGTCCCCAACCCGGAGTGGCTGACCGATCCCACCAGCGCCAACTACGTGCCGCCGGCCGAGCGCGATCCGAACGCGGTGCGGCTGCTTGGCGGCTATCCGACCCCGAACGTGGCGCCACTGGCGCCGGGAGCCGTCGGCCGCTACCAGGTGTCATCGCCCAACATCAACAACACGCGGCAGGAAGTCATCCGGATGGACTACGACTGGCGCCCGACGCAGCGGCTGTGGGGACGCTACACCCACGACCTGAGCGAGACGCTCGAACTCGGCGGCCTGTTCTTCGGCACGGCCATTCCCGGCGTGGCCGGCACCGACACGCGCATCCCGGGCCAGGTCGCGGCCTTCGGGCTGCGCAGCATCATCGGCAACAACAAGCTGAACGAGCTCAACTACCACTTCAGCAGCAACAACATCAAGACCCAGCCGGCCGACGGGGTCCGCAACACCCGCAGCGAATTCGGCGTCACCATCGCCGAGGTGTTTCCCGAGAACGCGGCGGGGCTGATTCCGGTCATCGACATCGCCGGGCTGAGCACGTTCGGGGCCAATCAGCTCTACCGGATCCAGTACCTGAATCACTCGATCTCCGACAATTTCTCGTGGCAGCGCGGGAGTCATGCCATCAAGATCGGCGGCCTGGCGACCTTCGAGCAGAAGAACGAGAATGCCGCCAGCCGGAGCCAGGGCGGGTTTTCGTTCGTGGCCACCACCGGCGGCGCGACGGCGTTTCAGAACTTCCTGCGGGGCAACGCCGGCAACCTTTGCACCGCGTGCTCCTATACCGAGGCCGAGCGCGACATCGACATGCAGCTGCGCTTCAACCGGTTCGAGTTCTATGCCCAGGACACGTGGCGGCCGACCTCGCGCGTGACCGTGGACCTGGGCCTGCGCTACGGGCTCTATCCACCGCTGACCGACAAGAACAACCAGCTGGTCACCTTCGACCCGTCGGCGTACACGGCGGCCTCGGCGCCGCCGTTTGCGAACGCGACGGGCACGTTGATTGACCGCACGCGCGGCAACCTGCTCGACGGCATCATCCAGGGCGGCGTCAACTCGCCGTACGGGGACAGCATCTACGCGTTCAAGAAAAACGCCATCCAGCCGCGGGCCGGCGTGGCGTGGGATGTGTCGGGCACCGGTGGCACGGTGCTGCGCAGCGCCTTCGGCGTCTATTACGACCAGCCGCTGGTCGGGATTTTCGAGCAGAACGCGTTCACGACGCCGCCGATCGTGAACAACGTCACGTTCACCAACCCGACGCTGGCGAATCCCGCGCTGGGACAGACGCCCACCACGACCGGCGTGCGCACGATCATTGCCACGGCCACCGACTTCGAGAACCCGCGCACCATCCAGTGGAACGTCGGCGTCACGCGGCGTATCGCCAGCCGCGTGACCGGGGAGGTCAGCTACGTCGGCAGCCGCGGCGACAACCTGATTCGCCCGACCGACATCAACTATCCGGACCCGGTGAAGGTCGTGGCCCTGCAGGCCACGGTGCCCGGCGCCGTCAATCCGGTGCGGCCGTACCAGTCGTACGGCGCGATCACCTTCCGCGAAACGACCGCCCGCTCGCGCTACCAGGGCCTGCTGACCAGCCTCAAGATGGACCCCACCGGCGGCGCGAGCGCCACGCTCAACTACACGCTGAGCCGCAACCAGACCGATGCGACCAACGACCGCGACGCCGCCGACATCCCGCAGAATCCGGCCGACCCCGAGGCCGACTACGCCGACGCGCGGACCGACCGCCGCCACATCTTCAACGCGAGCTTCATCTATGAGCTGCCCTTCTTCAGGTCGTCGCCGGCCGTGACCAGGGCGGTGCTGGCGGGCTGGCAGCTGGCCGGCATCGTCAACGTGTCGTCCGGCCAGCCGGTGTCGCGCATCGTGGTGCTCAGCGACACCTTCCGGCGCGGCGTGTTTGCCGACCGGGTCGGTGATCCACAGGTGGGGGAGCGGTTTGTCAACGGCGTCCCCTACTGGTTCAATCCCGATGCGTTTGCGCCGCCGGCCGCCGGCACGTTCGGCAACTCCGGCCGCGCGCCGTTCCGGCAGCCCGGGCGCCACCAGTGGGACCTCAACCTGTCGAAGAACTTCTATCCGACCTCGGCCATGCGCCTGCAGTTCCGGGCGGAGTTCATCAACGCCTTCAATCAGGTCCAATGGCTGGCGGACCCGAACGTGAACGGGCTCGACAACACCTGCACCTCGTCCAACACGACGTGCAACGTGGCCGCCGATCGCTTCGGCCAGATCATCGCCACACGAGCGGCGCGCGAGATCCAGCTGGGCATCAAGCTGTACTGGTAGGGCGTGGTACGATCGGCCTGACGGCCGATGCCCATCCAGGACCTCAAGGACCAGATCGCCCGGCTGCCTGAGCAGCCGGGCGTCTATCTCTACTTCAACGCGGACGGCGAGACGATTTACGTCGGCAAGGCCCGGTCCTTGCGCGATCGCACCCGCTCGTACCTTGGGGCGTACGGCAGCAGCCCGAAGACCAACGCGCTGCTGGACGAGGTGACGGGCCTCGAGGTGATCGTCACCGACTCGGTGGTCGAGGCGCTGGCGCTCGAGAACAACCTGATTAAGCAGCGGTCGCCGAAGTTCAACATCCTGCTGCGCGACGACAAGAACTACCCCTACCTGCAGCTGACGACGACCGAAGCGTTCCCCCGCGTGCTGGTGGCGCGCTCGGTCGAGCGCGACGGCAACGTGTATGCCGGCCCGTTCCTGCCGGCCAAGTTCGCCCGCCGGACCATGTCGCTGACGCACAAGGTCTTCGGCATCCGCTCGTGCAACGAGGTGATTACCGGCCAGCGCCATCGGCCGTGCCTCGAGTACGACATCAAGCGCTGCCTGGCGCCGTGCGTGGCGTCGATTTGTTCCGCCGAGCAGTACACCGTGGCGGTAGCCGACACGCGCCTATTCCTGGAGGGCCGCAACGACGAGCTGGCCGACCAGTTGCGCGTCCGCATGATCGAGGCTGCGGCCGCCGAGCGCTTCGAAGAGGCGGCGCACCTGCGCGACGCCCTGCGCACCGTCCAGGCGCTGCAGGAGCGACAGCAGAAGATGGCGTCGGCCGAACTGGGCGACCGCGACGTGTTCGGGGTGAAGCTGGGCGCGAAGGGCGCCGTCGTCCAGGTGTTCCTGGTGCGCGGCGGCCGCGTGATCGAGCGCGTCGAGTTCGTGACCGACGCGCAGGAAGGCGGCGAGACCGAGAGCGCGGTCGTCGAAGCCGCCATCCAGCAGTTCTACGACGACCAGGCGCCGCCGCCCGAGATCCACACGCCGGTGCCGGTCGCCGAACAGGACGTGCTCGAAGACTGGCTGGCGCAACAGGCCGGCCGCAGGGTCCGCATCGTCATGCCGCAGCGGGGCGACAAGAAGGGCCTGCTCGAACTGGCCATGCGCAACGCGGCGTTGGCGTATCGCACCCGCTTCGACGGCAACGCCACGGCCAACTACGAAGCCCTCGAGGTGCTGCAGGCGGCGCTGCGCCTGCCCAAGCTGCCGCGGCGCATCGACTGCTTCGACATCTCGACCATCCAGGGCAGCGACACCGTGGCCTCAATGGTGGTGTGCGAAGAGGGCCGGATGAAGCCGGGGGAGTACAGGAAGTTCAAGATCGGGAGTCGGGAGTCGGGAGTCGGGAGTCGGCGGGAGTCGGCCGGGAAGGGACCGGAGGCGGTCGGGACAAGTGCAGTTACGACTCCCGGTTCCCGACTCCCGACTCCCGACAGGTTCCTTGACGATTTCGCGGCGATGGAACAAGTCGTGAGACGACGCTATGCCAGGGTGCTCGAGAACGGCGGGCCGTTCCCGGATCTGATCGTGATCGACGGCGGCAAGGGGCAGCTGAACGCCGCGTATGCCGCGCTCGAGACGGTGGGGCTGTCAAACCTCGTGGCGATTGGCCTGGCGAAGAAGGAAGAGCTGGTCTTCACGCGCGACAGCATGGAGCCGCTGGCCCTCGATAGGCATGGCTCGGCATTGCAGTTGTTGCAGCGCATCCGGGACGAGGCGCACCGTTTCGCCATCACCTTCCACCGCCAATCGCGGACGAAGCGTGACCTGCGATCGGAACTGGACAGCATTCCCGGCATCGGCGTGCGCCGCCGCAAGACCCTGTTGACCACCTTCGGCAGCGTGGCCGGCGTGCGCCGGGCGACCCGCGAAGAACTGGCAAGCGTCGTCGACGCCAAGACCGCCGATGCTGTGATTGCCTACTTCGGCGCCAACCCGTAGCGAGCGGGCTGCTTCGCCAGCAGGTTCTCGAGCACCCACATCTCGGAGTTCTTGAATCCGCTGTTGAACGCGATGCGGCGCCCATCCGGGTTGATGGAGACGTCGCGCAGCGCCTCCATGTTGATCCCCGTCGAGACCGGGGTACCACCGCCCACCGGCACGCGCCAGAGCGTACCGGGGCGGGTTGGCGCCGGCGAATCCGGTGGCGACTGTATCCACCGCGTCACCAGCACGTGCATCCCGTCTGGCATCCAGCCCGCCAGGACCATTCGCTCCTGTCCGCGCACCCGAATGAGTTCGCGTGGGTCTCCCGACCCGGATGAGACCTTGAGAGCGACCCAGTCGCCGATGGCGTCCTTGCCGAACCCGGTATAGGCCACCACCGGCAGATGCGGCGCCATGGCATGCCAGCCCAGGCGCGTCAGCGCTGGGTCGTGCCACTCCCGCGTGGCGCCGGATACGACCTCGCGAACGGACACGCGGCCGTTCTGCCGCAACGCCATCGCCGTTCGGCCGTCGAGCCCAATGTCGAATGATCTGATGCCCGCATCGCTAAAATCGACACTGCCAAGACGACGGCCCGTTGCGGGATCCTGCAGGACCACGACCTTTCGATCGATGAACACGATGCCTTCGGGTAACCAATGAGCGCGCAAGCCGGATTTCGCCACCAGCTGCGCGCCGCCCGTGGCGCGATCGACCACGAACAAGCGGCTGTCGCCTTGACCAGCGACCAGAATGCGCCGGCCATCTGGTGACCAGCCGAACGGCCTCCCCAGCTTCTGGTCCGCAGGGATCCGGGCCTCTTGACGAGTCTCCGTGTCGTAAACCCAGAGCTCGCGCGGGCCATCGGCGCGACGTTCGGAGGTGTAGGCAATGTAGCGACCGTCAGGCGACCAGATGGGATAGAAGTTTGACAGTGCCTGCCGCGGCGAAATCGCGTCTGGCGGCGTCGCTGTCCGGCCGTCAATCGGGGCCATGTAGACTTCGGCGAATCCCGTCCACAGTTGGTAATGGAGGGCGCCATCTCGGGTGAAGCCCCGTGGCCACGCCCGTCCGATGTCGTCTTTGACGAGACGGGCTTCGCCGTCGGCGCGGCCGTTCGTCATCGCGACCATCCACGCCGAGAGGGCGCGGCTGCGATCGCTGATAAACACGATCGCCCGGCCGTCGGGCGACCAGAGGGGAGCGCTATCGTGGCCCGGCATGGCTTCGAGGGGCCATTGCCCTCCGGTCAGCGTGTCCACGATCAAAATGTCGCGATCGGGCGAGTCCGGCGCCTGGGGGTAGTCGTAGGCGACGTAGCGCGCGTCCGGCGACATGGACATGAGCTCCGGGAATGCGGTGCCGATCGTCCGGATGGGGCGGACCGCGCCATCGTTAGCGGCGACCAGGGAGATGGTGTTCGTGCCGTCTGGCGCGGTCACGGTCACGAGGATCAGCGAACCGTCCCGCGACCACTGGTAGACGCCGACATCGGCACCCGAGTCGAGCAGGACACGGTGATCGCTGCCATTCGAACGCACGACGTGCAACTCGCCCCGGTCGGCCGTGTGCCAGTCAACGGCCACCGCCGTGCCATCCGGCGACAGCGCGCTGAGCGAGGCATAGCCGTTGCTCCAGTCGCCGCGCGCGATGCCCAACGAGCGGTAGCTTCCCGACACGAGATCAACAATCGCCACGTCGCCGGTTTCGTTGACCATTGCCGACGCGTACCGGCCATCGTCCGACGGGTTGCTCAGCACCGACACGCCGGGCGGCGTGGTCTGCCTGCGGGCGACGATGGTGGCCGCGGCCGCGGCGCCCTGCGAGGCCTCGGAGGGGCCGGAACCGGAGGGCCCGCTCGAGGGTGCCGCCACCCACGCAATCACCGCGATCGCGGCGACGGCGCCGACGGCCAGCCACCACCGGGCGGTGGGCGGTGGGGCGGTCGCGGCCTCGGGCCGTGAAGTGCCGACGGCGGCATCGAGGGCCGCCTCGAGGTCGCCTGCCGTCTGGAACCGGTCGGCCGGGATGGCGGCCGTCGCTTGCTCAATGGCCTTGATGAAGGGTGCCGGGAGGTCGGGACGCACGTCGCGCAGGCGCGCCCGCTGGCCACGGGCATGAGCCTCGCCGATCTCCGTCAGCGAACGCCCGGTTACCGGATAGTCGCGTGTCACCAGGTAATAGAGCAGGGCGCCAAGGGCGTAGATGTCGGTGCGCCGATCCGCCTCGCCGCCCAAGAAGAGTTCTGGCGCCATGTAAAGCGGCGTGCCAAGGATGCCGTAACCGGATCGGGCCGCGGCCGCCGGACCATGCTCATGGCCGGCGCCGAAGTCCATCAGGACCACCCGGCCCCCATCCTCGCGCATCACGTTGCGGGCCGTCACGTCGCGATGCAACAGCCCGGCTCGATGGACGGCTGCCAGCGCCTGACAGAGGTCGATGCCCACGGCGGCTGCTTCCCTTGGCCCGAGCGGACCTTGCTGCTCGATGATGCTGTGCAGGGTGCGGCCGCGGATGAACTCCATCCAGATGCCGACGCGTCCCTCGCGCGGCTCCGCGCCGTAAACGGTGATGACGTTGGGATGGCGGACGCGAGCGAGCAGCCGCCCTTCGTTGACGACGCGTGCGGGATCGCCCACAGACAGGGAAGTGCTGCCGGTCGTGGGCCCGGTTCGCAACAGCTTGAGCGCGACGTGCCGCTCCAGATGGGTGTCCCAGGCGCGATAGACTTCGCCGAAGGCGCCGTGGCCAATGGGCTCGAGCAGGCGCAGGTGCCCCCAGGTGGTGGCCGGCCGCGTCTCATCGAGGGCGGCCGGTGCGGCCGGACTCACATCGGGAGGGACTTCGAGATTACGGTGCAGGGCGGCAATCTCCGCGACGATCTGGAGGTCGCGCACCACACCGCTGTCGCTCGGCTCGCCCCTCGAATGGACCGAGGGCCAGTCGACCGGCGTCCCGTCGAGGATGGCCGACGCCAGCAGGCCGAGCCTGGTCTCTCTATCCACGTTGCATCTCCTCCGCCAGCTTGATCAGCGCCCGCCGCGACGCCTTACGTGCGGCATCGGTCGATCGACGGCCCGTGGCCTCGGCCACCTGCTCGGGGGTGTAGCCCAGTTCCACGGTCGCGATAATCAACTCCCGGTCGGTCTCGGTCAGCCGCGTCAGCGCGGCCTCGTAGCGTTCGACGGCCTCGCGTCCAACCGCCTGCTCGAGCGGTGACGGCCCATCGTCCTTGTGCTCCGAATCAAGCCCGGTCTGTTCCGGACGCCGGCCAACCCGGCGAATATGGTCACGGATGCGGTTCATCACGGCCTGCCGCAAGTACGCCTGCAAGGCCCCTTCGCCGCGCGCTTCGAACGTGTCCAGGCTCTTAAACGTCTGGATCACCGCATCCTGGACAACGTCGTTGGTATCGGCCATATCCCGTGCCCAATTGGGCAGCCGGCCCCTGGCCCAGCGTTGCAGCGGGGGGATGCACCGGGCAAACAGCGCATCAATCGCGGCATGGTCCCCGGCGCGGGCCCGTTCGAGCAGGGTCGCGGTGGAATCGGGGGCGCTTCGCGCTGGCGGCGGATCCGGGGCATCTTCCATTGGGTTTGGGCCGGCGAACGGCGCTGATCCTACCCGAATCGCGGACCGTTGGAGCGCCCGAGGTCCGGGTCCGATGGGCTCGGTGTTTCCCCAAGTAGCGGAATAACCCGCTCGGCGAGCAGCAGTAGGACGATGTGTTCTTGACCCGGCTCGATCCGCCGGGTCAGAACCTCACCCTCACGCCCAGGCGCAGTGTGCGCGGGTCGACCCACGCGCTCGGCTCGCCGAGTTGGGGGCCGGACACGTCGATGACGGCATTGGTCACATCCGAGTCGTGCACGCCCTGGTTCCACACGTTGAAGACGTCAAGGAAGAGGCCGAGCGTGGTTCCCCGATTCGGGATGCCGAACATCTTCTCGAGCCGTAGATCCAGGCGGTTGATGGCGTCGAGCCTGCGCGTGCCCTGCGGCTCGATGCGGATCCGTTGCTGGCCCTGCGTAAAGCCGCGGACGATGGCCGTCCGTCCCCACGCCTGGCCGGTCATGTAGCGGTAGACGCCGCTGACCATGGTTCCGCCCCACCAGGGCAGGCGGTAGCCGCCCAGCACCTTCACTTCGTGTGTTGGGTCGAAGCTGGCGCGCCCATAGGCATTGATGTTCAGGTTGGGGTTCGCGAAGCGCCCCGGGTTGCCCAAATCGAAGCGCGCCGCGTTGACGTGCCAGCGATTGCCCACCGTGCCGCGGTTCTTCGACCAGGTGTAGGAGCCCTGCATTTGCCAGTTGCGCGTGTATCTCTTGCGCGCGACCAACTGCACCGCATCGTACTTGTTGAAGGCGTTGTCGGGGTTCGTGTAGTAGTTGAACTGGTTGCCGGGGTTCGTCAGGTTGAACACGTCCAGCATCGCCCCATCGTCCGCGGTGCGGAGGATGCCGTCGGGTCCCGGATCGGGTAGTTGAGTAGGCGCGTAGATCGATCCAGTGTCGGTGAGTCCCATGAAAGTGTCGAAGCGGCGGCGGATGTACTGGGCCTGCACCGACACGTCGGTAACCAGTTCGTGCTCGAGCCCGACGATGATCTGGTCGACGTGTGAGTGATTGAGTGCGGGGTCGATGTCGAAATTGCTGCTTGCCGGAAAGCGATTGATCTCCACCCACTGATCCGGCGAGACGAACTCGTAGATGAGGAACGGGCTTTTGTCGCTGTCGTCCTCTTGCATGATCCGGCTGGAGAAGATGGGATCGTAGTAGCGGCCGAGGTGCAGGCGGGCCACCGTTCGGTGGTTGGCGCCCAGGTCCAAGGCCACGCCGAGCCGCGGGGCGACGGTCCGCGTGCGGAAGACTGTGCCCTCGAGGGGCACGTCGCCGTGGTTCCATTCGACCCGTACGCCTGGGCTCAGGGTCAGCCGGCTGTTGACGGTCCAGGTGTCCTGCGCGTGCACCACCCACCGGTCGGTACTTGCACTTCCCGAGGTGCCACCCCAGACCTGGAGCTCCGAGGGCTCACCGAGGTAGTCGTAGTAGTTCCGGCCGCCGGGATACCGTTGTTCCTGGCGTCCGCTCGTGGCTTCGTACTCGACGCCCACCTTGATCTGGTGCTGTCCCCATCGGTCGGGGGCGTAGTGACCGAGCGAGGCCGTCGTGGTCTGCACGGCGCTGTCTTGTCGCGAGTACCAGTTCGTATTCTGGGACCAGACGCCGGTTGTGGTCTCGACGCGCGGCCAGGGCCCGTTGATCGTGCCGGGAGGGTGCGGGTCCATCCACGACCGCATGTCGTACCCTCCGGTGCGAGCTTCGAACACGGTCGCGTCGCCCAACGTCCAGGTCAAGTGGGCGTTCCATGCGGTTTGAGGATTCCAGGTGTCGTTGGTCGACTCCAGCGGGAACTCCCGGCTCAACGCCTCGGCAATCACCTCGTGCCTGCCGTGCTCGATGAACCCGTCGACGCGCACCGACGGTGACAGCGACGCCGTCGGCCTGAAGAGCACCTGCAGGTCACGCTCATCGCGTGAGCCCGGCCCGTCGTAGCCGGCTGGCTTGTCGTTGTAGCGCGTCTTCTGCACGCCGCCAAAGAACCACAGGCGGTCGCGCAGAATCGGGCCGCCGACCTGTCCATTGAGGTCGAGCCAGTCGAACAGCTCGCGCGAGTTGAACTGACGCTGGAGTGTTTGTGACAACCCTTCGGTGTTGTTCGACAGCCAGCTTGGGCGGGTCGTCCAGTACTCGCCCAGGCCGGAGTAGAAGTTCGCCCCAGACCTGAGCACGGCGTACCCGGCAGCGCCCGAGAACCCGCCGTATTCGGCCGCGGCGCCCAGCCCGACGACGTTCACTTCCTGCACCCAGTTGTAGTTGGCGCGGATGACGGGATCCTGGAACAGCGGGTCGGTGGTGCGCACGCCGTCGAGCAGCACTTCGTTGCCCTTCTGGCTGCCGCCGTAGGCCACGTCCGACGAGATGCCTGGCGCCAGGTTGAGGAGGTCCGAGATGGTGCGGGAGGTGGGCAGGTTCTGGAGCAGCGCCTCGTCCAGCCGTACGGGCACGGCGGAATTGGTGACGTCCACCACCGGTGAGCGACCGTGAATCACCAGCTCGTCGGCCGGTCCAGCCACCTCGAGGTCCAGGTCGATGGTCACGGTCTCGCCGGAGGCGACGCGAACCCCGGTGCGGCGTGCGGGCCGGAACTTGTCGGCCGAGACGGCGACCTCGTACACGCCCGGTGGCAGCAGCGTGAAGCGGTGTTCGCCCCGAGCGTCGGTTTCTGCGGTTTGCCTGCCGCCAATGAGCGTGGGCGCCGCGACTGACACTTTGGCGCCCTGAAGCACCGCGCCCGTGGTATCGCGCACCGTGCCCGTGATGGCCGAGCTGAACGGGGTCTGGGCTGCCGGAGATACCGCGGCGAGCACGACCAGCATGACGATCCGGAAAAGAACCATGTCACCGCCTCCCGTCCAGGGACTTTCGTACCGTGCACGAGCCAAAGAAAAGCGGCGGGTCGTCGGCACGGCCCACCGCTTACACGTGGTGATCAGAACTCTCGAGGTGTTGAGAAAGACGCCGCGAGTTTACCCGAGTAGGCTGCCAGTTCCAGGCGATTTCGCAGGCCCAGCTTGTCGTAGAGCGTCGAGAGCCGGTTCTTCACCGTCTGCTCCCGCAGGCCCAGACGCGCCGCGATTTCCCGATTCGTGGCGCCCGCCGCGAGCAGGCGAACCATCAGCCTGTCGCGCGGGGTCAGCATCGGGTCCTCGAGCGCGTCGACCATGGAACCCTGGTCCCGTCTACGGGCAGGTTGCGCACGTCACGGTGAGCCCGAACGGCATGTGGTAGTTGCCCATCGGCGTCAGCGTGTTCTTGACGGTCTTGAGCAGGACATTGCGATCACCGGCCGTGTAGCCCGGCGCAATCATGGTGTCTGGGGGAACGGGCGTGTACACCTCCCAGGTCTGGGCACTCGTGCGTTCCACGACGACGGCCTGCGAGTCGAACGGACCGCCCGACACCGAACCATCCGCGGGCAGCGGCGACCCCAGCCAACGGAAGTAGCCGATTGCCGTATTGAATGAGGCTTTGGTCGTCCTGATTTCTCCGATCCCCATGGCCGCGATGGCGCGGATGTTGACGAAGGCGTTGTCGTACATGATGCCCGTTGGACCGTTTCCAGACCCGGGGACCTTGTCTGAGTAGTCGAAGTAGAGGGTCCGGCCACTCGAAAACGTGCCGATGGTCAGGTCCTGGCTGCCGTTGATCCACATTCGGACCTCCAACCCCCTCTGCCCGCCATCGACGTAGGGATTGCCATCGCTCCGGATGCGGTCTGCGCCGCCGTCTCGGAACTGCACGGAAGCCACGGTGAAGTCCGGCGGTTTGGGCGCGCGCGCATCGCTGACGGGCGCCAACAAGCCCATGGCCACGAACAGGGTCAATCCGGAAACAAGCTGCCGCATCAAACACCTCCTTTGGGTTCCTACCTTGGGAAAACGCCGGAGGCCTCCAAAACGGACAACGTGCGGAACGATGAGGTCGTCATCACGCGCTAGCGGTCAGGGCGCCGGCGCGATCCACAACTCGTGTTGCATGATGCGCTCGGTGTAGGCAATGTGCCGGCCGTCTGGACTGAGACTGATCGCGTTCGGCAATGGCCGCCGCTACACCATTCTCGGCAGCTGCACCGATTCGTCCGGCAACACGTCGGCGAAGGCGGCGACCGCGTTGGTTGCCAAGAACCAATCGGGCCGCTGAATCCAGGGCCCGGGCGCGGCGTCCGGCCTGACACAATCCTGACACTTCGCTGACACACGGATGCGTGGCGGCAGCTAGAATGCAGTCGCCGTGTTCCGCACGCCGCGCTCGCTGCTCGGATCCCTCCTCGCGACGGCGGCGCTGGTCACCGTCACCCTCGGCTGGCTGGGGTGGCGGTTGCTCGACCAGCAGGACGCCCTCGAGGACCAGCGTACGCGCGAGCGAACCGAAGCGGCGGCCGACGCCATCGCCAGCGGAATGCGCGGCCGCCTCGCCGAGGCGGGTGAGGGCCTGAGCAGCTGGCTCTCCGGCCCCACCGCACCCGCGCCGGCCATTGCCGGCGCCGCCATGACCAGGATCGACGCCGGTACCGTCGCCGTCAGTCCTGCCGGCGGCCTGCCGTTTGTGCCCGGCCACGTCAGCAACGACGAACCGCTCGCGGTGTTTGCCGGCGCCGAAGCCCTCGAGTTCGGCGGTGCCGATCCAGCGGTCGTCGCCGCACGCTATCGCGCCATGGCCGGGGATCGCGACCCGCGCGTCCGGGCTGGCGCGTTCCTGCGATTGGCCCGAGTCCTCAGGCGAACCAGGGACTATTCCGGCGCGCGCGACACCTACCGCGACCTGGCGGTTCTCGGTTCGGTCCGCACCGATAACCTGCCGGCAGAGTTGATCGGCCTCGATGGCCAGCGCGCGATGGCGAAGGCCCTCGGCGACCAGGACGGCGAACGCGCGATCGGCGCGAGGCTGCTTGATGGCTTGAACAGTGGCCGCTGGCTCATCACCCGCGGGACCGCGGAGTTCTACCGTGACGGCCTGACGCCAGACCCTGCACCCGCAGCGTGGCACCTGGCCGGAGCAATGGCCGAAGTATGGAATGCTGCCGGTGGCCGCTTGTCGGCCCGCGGGCAAGCCGTCGTGACCGGCGATGGCCGCGGTGTCCTGGTGCTCTGGCGCTCGACCGGCAATCGGGCGGCGATGCTGGCCGCGTGGTCGGACCAGTTCTTCCCGCCGGCGACCAGCGGCGGCATGCAGTGGCAGTTGACCGCCCCGGAGGGCCAACACCTGTCGGGCGAACCCGTGGCACACGCCGAGTCGGCAACCCGACTCCTGGGCGACGCCGACGCCGCCTGGGCACTGCGCGTCTGGACACCGGCCGCCGCGTCCGGCGCGGTGCCATACAACCGGTTCTACGTCCTGGGCTCGCTCGCGGCCATGCTTGCTTTTCTCTGGACCATGACCTACCTGATGGCGCGCGCGATTCGCCGCGAGGCCGAGGTCGCGCGGCTCCAGTCCGACTTTGTCGCCGCGGTCTCGCACGAGTTCCGTTCCCCGCTCACCACCGTTCGCCAGATGGCCGAAATGCTCGAGCTCGGCGAGCTGCCGCCCGCGCGCCAGCAGACTTACTATCGCGTCCTGGTGCAGGAGGCCACGCGGCTGCAGCGACTGGTGGAGACGCTCCTGAATTTCGGACGGATGGAGGCGGGCGCGGCGCAGTATCACTTTGCGCCAGTTGACCCGGCGGCGCTGGTGCGTGCCGTCGTGCAGGACATCGAGCCGCAGGCTCGGGCCGCCGGCAAGCAGATCGAGGTCCGTGGTGAGGAGACGCCGGTCCGCGTGCTCGCCGACGAAAGCGCCCTGACGCTGGCCGTGCGCAACCTGCTCGACAACGCCATCAAGTACTCGCCCGACCAGCCCACCGTCTGGATTGAATGGCAGACCGAGGCCGGCCGGACGGCCATCAAGGTGATCGACCGCGGACTCGGCATCGCGCGCGCCGAGCAGGACGCCGTCTTCGGCAAGTTCGTTCGCGGCCGCGAGGCGATTGCACGAAACCTCAAGGGCACCGGCGTCGGCCTGTCGATGGTGCGCCAGATCGTGGACGCCCATGGTGGTGAGATCCGCCTCGAGAGCGACTTGGGACACGGCAGCACGTTCACCGTGCTGTTGCCTACTGCGCCATAGGAGAAAACGAACGCATGTCTCGCATCCTCGTCGTCGAAGATGAACCCGGCATTGCCATGGCGCTCGAGGACGACCTGAAGCTGGAAGGGCACCAGGTCGAGGTGACGGGTGATGGCCTCGACGCGATCAGGAGGGCCCGGGCCGAGCCCTTCGACGCGATCCTGCTCGACGTCATGTTGCCGGGAAAAGACGGGTTCGAGGTGTGCCGCACGTTGCGCCGGACCGGCGTGCAGACCCCCATCCTGATGCTGACGGCACGGGCGCAGGAGGCCGAGAAGGTCATGGGCCTCGAGGCAGGCGCGGACGACTACGTCACCAAGCCGTTTGGCGTCCGCGAATTGCGCGCCCGGGTCGCGGCGCTGTTACGGCGGGCTGCGCCAAAGGCGACGGCGACGCTCATGCAGATTGGCAATGCCGAAGTGGATTTCGACCGCGCCGAGATCAGGCGCGGTACGGAGACCACGCCGCTGACGCCACTGGAGTTCCGCCTGCTGCAGGTGTTCGTGAAGGCCCCTGGACGCATTCTTACGCGCACGCAGCTGATCGCCGGCGCCTGGGGACCCAACACCTTCGTCTCGGATCGCGTTGTCGACAACCACATCGGCAGCCTGCGCAAGAAACTGGAGCCGGATAGCGCCGATCCGCAGATCGTGCGCAACGTGCGCGGCCTGGGCTACTGCTTCGAGGCGTTGAAGGTGACAGAAAGCTGACAGGGTTCGGGAGACTGTCCGGACACGGGACCGGTAGTCTGCCGTGCAAGGAGTCATTGATGATGAACCGACTTGCCCTGGTGCTCGTTGCCGTAATGCTTGCGGGGGCGTCAGCCATGACGGCGCAGCCCGCCGCGCAGGCCGACAAGCTGCTGGCCGCCGCTCAACACAAAGCCACGGTCGAGGGCGACCTCAAGGGCGCCATCGAGTTGTATAGACAAATCGCCGCTCGTGCCGGGGCCAATCGCAGCCTCGGCGCGCAAGCGCTGCTGGCCATGGCCGAGTGCCACGAGAAGCTGGGCCAACGCGATGCGGCCGTGGTCTACGAGCGCATCGTGCGCGAGTATGCCGACCAGGGCGACAGCGCGTCAATGGCCCGGGCGCGCCTCAGTGCGCTGCAATCGGGGCCTCGAGGTGCGACCGGACAGACCGTGCGCCAGGTGTGGAGCGGATCTGGCGTCGATCCAATGGGCACACCGTCCGCTGACGGACGCTACTTGAGCTTTACCGACTGGGAGACGGGCGACCTGGCGGTGCGTGACCTCTCAGCCAACACCAGCCGCCGGCTTACCAACACGGGCGGGTGGGAGGCGTCTGGGGACTTTTCGGAGTTCTCGGTCATGTCGCCGGACGGCCGATACGTGGCATACGCCTGGTTCATCGACAAGGGGCCGACAAAGACGGCACGCTGCGTGTGCCGATACGAGCTCCGCGTATTGGCCGTTGGTCCCGGTGAAAGCGGCAAGCCGCAGGTGCTGTTACAGTCCGGCGAAAACTATTGGCTGCGGCCGGCGGCCTTCACCCCGGACGGGAAGCAGCTTGTTGTGGTCCGGACGGCGCCGGATCGCACATATGAGCTCGGCGTGGTGACACTGGCCGACGCCTCGTTTCGAATGCTCGCGTCGCTGGGGTGGAAGAACCCTGATTCAATCAATATGTCGCCCGACGGCCGGTCCATTGTGTATGACGTGCCGGCGTCAGCCGAATCAGGGGGCCATGACATTGTTCTGCGGTCGCTGGACGGCGCGCAGGAGAAGCTGATTGTCCAGTCGCCTGCCCACGAAAGCACGCCGGTGTGGAGCGCAGACGGCAGCCATGTGCTGTTCATCAGCGATCGCACGGGCAGCGAGGCGCTCTGGCGGCTGCCCATGCGAGGCGACACGCCGTCCGGTCCGCCCGTCCTGGCGCTGGCGGCGATTAGCGGCATGTCCGGATTGCTCGGCGCCTCCCGCAATGGCGCGGTGTACTACTGGGCGGCCGGACAAAATACCAATGTCTACATGGCTGATCTGGACGCCGACATAAAGGCGAGAGGCGCACCCAGAGTTGCAATTGAGCGCTTCCTGAACTCGAACTCAGCTCCGTCGTGGTCGCCTGACGGCGCGCGTGTGGCCTACCTGTCTCGTCGCGGATCGAACCCGCAAGCCGGCTTCGCGCTCATGATTCGCACGATGGCTACCGGCGAAGACCGTGAAGTGCCGGCCAAAGTGTCCATCGCGGACCGAGTCAGTTGGTTCCCTGACGGGCGATCGGTGCTTGCCGCGTCGCGGGTTGTGGCCGAGTCGAACCTGGCGTTTTACCGAGTTGACGTCGAGTCGGGCGCGGCCCAGGCGCTGCTCAAGACCCACAGCTTCGGGATCGTGAACCGACGGCCTCAGATCTCCCCGGACGGGCGAAGCGTCGTGTATGTCGACCGTGTCGCAACGGGCCTGCCGGCCCGGCGCCTCGTCCGACACGACCTGGCGTCCGGCGAGGAGACGGTTCTCAGTCGCGTCGAAGGCAACGACGCGGCCGTCACGTCGTTCGCCATCTCGCCTGATGGCGTGGACGTGGCATACCTGCGCGCCGACAGACAAGCGAACGCGTCGATACTGGAGGTCGTACCACTGGCAGGGGGCCCAACTCGTGAGTTGTTCCGTGAGACCAACCTGGGACGCTCGCGCTATTCAGGGTTGGCGTGGACCCGGGACAAGCGTTACGTGTTGGTCACTCGCACCCCCGATTCCAGCCCGACAGCTGCCAGCGGCCTCTGGAAGGTGCCTGTGGCAGGTGGTGTCGCAGAGATGACCGGGATCTCGTTGCCGGGACTCATCCAGCTGCCGAGCTTCGACGCGACCGACGAACGTGTGATGTTCACCGGCGAGGGCGGGGGCGCCGGCCCCGCCATCTGGGTGGTCGAGAACTTCCTGCCCCGCGCACCGCGATGACCTGACGGGTTTCCATTCGGGCGCGGGATAATAGGCCGGTGACGACTGCCGACCAACCACCGGACCATCCCGCGCTCGAGCTGGGTACCGCCGAGCGCGAAGCGCTGGGCCGCGCCGCCCTGGCCTGGGCGCTCGAGTATTTCGCCACCACGGCCCGGGCGCCCGTCTACCCGGCCGTCATGGCACGCGAGCTGCTCGCGCTCACAGACGAGCCGCTGCCTGAAGCCGGCCAGCCCATCCGCGACGTGATGGACCAGTTCGCCGCGCTCGCGGCCCTGGGCCGCAAGAACGGTCACCCGCGCATGTTCGGCTACGTGCAGTCCTCCGGGAGCTTTGCCGGCGTGGCCGCCGACTTCCTGGCCTCGGCGCTCAACCAGAACGTGACGTCATGGCGGTCGGCGCCGTCGGCGACCACGGTCGAGCACCAGGTGATCGTCTGGATGAAAACCATGTCGGGCTTCGCCCCCACCGCCGCCGGCCTTCTGCTGAGCGGCGGTTCGATGGCGAACTTCGCGGCGCTGGCCGTGGCGCTTCGCGCCAGTACCGACGTCGACATCAATCAACTCGGCGTGTCGGCCCTGCCGGGGAAGCCGCGGATCTACGCCTCGGCGATGGCGCACATGTCCATTGCCAAGGCCGCAGCCATGCTCGGGATTGGCCGCGACGCCGTTCAGCTGATTCCGGTCGGCGCCGACTTCCGCATGGATGCCGATGCGCTGCGGCGGCGGATCGCCGCCGATCGGGCGTTTGGCTTCCGCCCGACGTGCGTGGTCGGCAACGCCGGCGATGTGAACACCGGCGCCATCGATCCGCTCGACGAGATTGCCGACGTCTGCGTGGAGGCGGGCGTCTGGTTTCATGTTGATGGTTCGTATGGCGGCTTCGCGGCGCAGGCGCCGCGCGCGGCGGACGCCCTGGCGGCCATCTACCGCGCCGATTCGCTGTCGCTGGATCCGCACAAGTGGCTGTATGCGCCGCTCGACGTCGGGTGCCTGCTGGTCAAGGATGGCAGCCGCCTGCGCCAGACCTTCGCGCACGGCGCCGCCTACATCGACGTGATTGCCGACGGCGACATGTCGGAGTTCGCGTTCTGGGATCACGGTCCGGAGCTGACCCGCCGGTTCCGGGCCCTGAAGATTTGGTTCATCCTGAAGATTCACGGCGCCGCCGCCATTCGCGCCGCCATCGACGACAACATCGCCGTGGCGCAGCACCTGGCGGAACTGATCGATGCCAGTGACGACTTCGAGCGCCTGGCGCCGGTCCCGCTGAGCATCGTGTGCTTCCGTTACGTGCCGGCAGCGCTGCGCGGCGCAGGTGACCATACGGCCGCCCTCAACACCGTCAACCGTGCCCTCATGGTCGAGATCCAGCGCGACGGCGATTCGTACCTGTCGAACGCCCAAATCGGCGAGGCCTTTGCCCTGCGCGCCTGCATTGTCAATTTCCGGACCCGCACCGAGGATGCGGCCCATCTGCTCGAGACGATCAGGCGCCTGGCTGCCCGGACGAGCGCGTCCGTGTGATAACCGTTTGAGTTCTGGCCGGCATCGATTTCACCCAAGTATTCATCCAACTCGCCGTGCTGATCGCCTCGCTGTCGGTGCACGAGGCGGCGCACGGAGACCTCGTTGCGACTGTCTTCCGTTAGCCGTCGTCGGCGAGCGCGGCGGAAAGCGACGGCTTGTCACTGCTCGCGAGAGGCGCGATCGGCGGGCGGCGCGTCACCCGCGAAGCACTGGGCGGCGTGGTGGAGCCAAGGCGGCAGAGCCGGTGATTCCCATTTCGCCGAGAAGGATGAGGCTGACTCGACTATTCCACCACCAGCAGCAACCCGATTGGCAGCGGTGCGTGACCAGCTTGTCGACCTCCTCGAAGGTGCCGGGGTCGAACAGCCGCGTCATCCGCTCGCGCGCCGTCAGCTTGCCCTGGTCGTGCTGCTTCTGCCGCCGCGCGTCGCCGCCGCCCAGTTCGGCCAGGCGCTCGCGTTCCCGGAGCCGTTCAATCGGGGTCATCGACACCGGTTGCTGGCGGAACGCCCGCCTTCGAAGGTCGCCATCACGCGATTGCTGGCGACTGCGCGCCGGCCCTCGAGTTGTGTGCCCGTCATCGTCACTTCCCCTGGTAACGCAGTTGTTGCCCAACCAGATGGCTGGGATCCGCTCCCGGCACAGGCTCGAACTTCTGGACGCGGCCTGCGAAGCAGTCGGCGATATACAGATTGCGCTCCTGGTCGGTGGAGATCGAGTGTGAGCACGAGAGCCGGCCCGGCTCAGGCCCCGGCGCGCCCCAGCTGTACAGGTGGTTGCCGTTCAGGTCGTACTTGAGCAGCCGTGTGGTGGTGGCATCTGCTACCCATAGCATCTGGTCGGTGGTGATGATGTGGTTGACCATGAGCGTGTTCTGAGTTGCCGGCCAGTGGGGGGACTTGAGCGTCCACATGTCGAGAAATTTGCCATGTTCGTCAAACACCTGCATTCGCGAGTGGCCGCGGTCGACGACGAAGACACGACGATCGGCGCTGACCGCGACGCTGTGCACGGTGTTGAACTCGTTAGGGCCGGGGTTCTTCGGGTCGGCCGGCGCCTGTCCCCAGTCCATGATGAACTTGTCGTTCCTGTCGAATTTGGCGACCCGTTTGCCGCCGTAGCCGTCGGCGACGAAGTACGACCCGTCCGGCAGCCACGCGATGTCGGTCGGGCGGTCGAACGTGTTTGGTCCGCGACCGCGCACGCCGAGCTGGCCGAGCGTGTGCACCAGCTTGCCGTCATAGGTCAACTTGTAGATGACGTGCAGTTGGTCGTCGACGATCCAGACGTGTTTCTGCGGATCGTACGGGCTCATCTTGATCGAGTGCGGTCCGCGTCCGCAGGGTTGTGCGGCGAACAGCTTGTCGAGGTGTGGCCACTCGTCGACCATGTTGCCGTTGCGGTCGAACACGATGATGGAGTGCTCGAATCGCCGCTCCCAGCCGCGTTTGGGTGCGGGCTCACAGGACGCGCTCAAGCCATCGGTATTGGGCTGGGCATTGCCGCGCGAGGGATTGAGAGCCACGTACGGCGTCCAGGGCTTGGCCCCAGCCGGCAGCGGCAGTTCACCACGCATCGCCACCCAAATGCGATCGGGCGTTTCGGCGAACACGCCTCCAAACGAGCCCCACGTCCACCCGTCATGCGAGTGGCGAGTGTCGGGCAGCGGCTTCGGCCAGCCCTCGACGGGCCGGTATGGTCCCGTCGGCCAGTCTTGATGGCTCCTGCGGGCCGTCGCTGGGCCTCGCGCTTGCGATGCACCGACGGTGGTATCACCGACCAGGCCAGTCAACACCAAGCCCGCCAACGCCATCAATGCCGCGATCGTCAACGCCGTAGTACGCTTCGCCGTCATGCTGCCCCCCTTATCGGTTGCCGTGTGCGTTGGTTCTGCCGCGCAATCCGATCGACGTGTCACTCATTGACTCCGCTTCGCGCTGGTGGTGTCTGGACGGGCCGCCGGCTTCGGAAGGAGGATCCGTTCAAGGGCCGGAAACGGTCCGCCGATCACGCGGGTGTTGTACTCGGCACGATAGCGGTCGTGCTCAGGCGTGCGGGGATAGTGCTCCGAGGGCGGATAGGGGTAGTCGCTCATTCCGTGGAACGGCAACGGCTCGAGCCGATCCGGGCTGGACGAGTGCATGTTCATCTCCTTGCTGAACCCGTCGGAGTACAGCAGGAAGGTCCGCGTCCACCCGGGCGGCAGGGTGGGGAGCGCGGGGCCCGCGAAGGACACCGCGATTTCGTCGCCAGGGGCCGAGATGACGTAGCGGTCATCGGTTGCGAGGAGCAGTGCCATCACGTCTCCTTCGCGTGTGTACCGCCCTGGCATCGTCTTCCAGGGCGATTCAGGCACGGTGTGGTCGTAGTCGAACGTCAGGGGAGCGGCCCCTGGGTTCTTCGCCGTTGAAAAGCCGCGCTGGCGGAGAGATGCCGCCAGGGGATCGAGTCGCGAGAGCCGGTAGTCCACTGGCGAGGAGGTGGCCACCTGGATGCGATCCCAGTAGATGCGCAGCGTCGTGACGATCCGTACCTCGACCGGGCGGCCGGCACGACCCCGGGAAGTGACTTGCTTGCTCGATGCTCCCGGCCGGTGATCGCGCACGGCAAGGGCGTCCGTGAGATCGATCGCGATGGTCTGCGGGCGTCCGACCGGTATGCCGACTTCGGCGACGACCGTGTGCCAGCGACCAGCCTCGTCGCGCAGTTGCAGCGCCGGCGGCTGAAAGACGAGCCCGGCCTGATGGGCGGCGACGTTGTCGCTCGAGAATGCGTAGTCGGTCCACCCCTCCAGGAGCAACATCGTGCGAGCGTCCGATGCGGGCGCATCCCACGCCAATGTGAGCGAGTGCGCTTTGGCGTACCCCTGAACCGGTTCAAGCGGGAAGCCATCGACGTATCGGTGGTCGGCATGCAGGAGCCGGTCGCGGACATCGCGGCCGACATGGTCGGTGGCTCGCGCCGTCGCCTGCGCGCCCTCAACCGTGTACAGCTGGAAGGGCGCCGCGGCGGCCGGGGAGCGCAGCCCCTCGTTCGGATAGATGTTGGTGCCGGCGGGATGGTCCACGGCCACCAGCTGCAGCCGATCGAGGAACACCGCCTCTTCCAGCTCATTGGTCACGCGCAGCTCGTAGCGGCCCTCACGAGCGACGAGCGTCCCCGGAGGAATGCGCACGTATTCGTCCGGGTCCGGTACGTTACGGGTTCCGGGTGAGATCCAGTAGCCGACTTCGCCGCCGCCGAGAAAGTCCGTGACGAACTCGAATCGGGATCCGTTCCAGGCATACAGATACGGACACGAGGATGGCTTGCGGTCGAGTTCCTCGACGGCGAGTGTCGATCCGGAACCAGGCGACGCCGGTGGCACGTCGGTCTCGGCCTGCAGGATGCCCGCCGGCCAGGCCACCCGCACGACATCGGTCCGCGTCCGCGAGCCGAGGCCGAAGATGATCTCGACCGGTCCGGTCCCCGGTGTCGTCGCGGCGGTCTCCACCCGCTGATACAGACTGCCCGCGCGCAGTTCCACGATTGCCCCGGCAGCACTGCGATTGCTGACCCGCGGCGTCAGACGCACGCGGAGCGAAGGGTGCCGGTTCCCGCCGTCGTTACGAAAGACGCCAATACCGCCCGATGCCAGCCGCATCACCAGGTCGAGGTCGCCGTCACGGTCGAGGTCGCCCGTGGCAACCCTGACCGGCGGATCCGTCGTCAAGCCCGAAGTCGACGAAAAGGCCTGACCAGTGGCATCGCTCCAGCCGGACCCCGCATACCGGAACAGCCGGGGGCCAGCGGGGCCGAGGACCAGCAGATCGAGCACGCCGTCGTTGTCGTAGTCGAGCAACTGCGCGGCCCGCGCATCAGCCGTGCCGTCGGGCGCCGGCGTGGTCGTGAATCCGCCCCGTGCATCACTCATCGCAAACAGTCCGGCGGCTCCGGCTCGGGCGAGGAAGAGGTCGGTCACGCGGTCCTTGTTCACGTCGCCGGCGGCGACGGCCGTGTACTCGTGCGCCGGCAGACCGGTTGTGGGCCCGAGGTCCCGGAACGTCCCGTCGCGTTGGTTCATGAACAGCGCAGGCACACCGCCGAACGGCACCACCAGCAGGTCCAGATCTCGCCGGCTATCGAAGTCGGTCGTGACCAGTCCGATGGCAGACCGGGCGCGGTCGGCGAGCCCGCTTTGCACCGAGACATCGGTGAACGTGCCATTGGCGTTGTTTCGCAGGAGCTGGATGGACGCCGGGGCCAGCGCACTTGGGAACACGCGACTGCCCGTGTCGGCGCTCTGCCACCGCGCCAGCGCCAGGCCGGCAATCACCGCGTCGAGGTCGCCGTCGTGGTCGAGGTCGGCCAGGGCGGCCGTCCGCGCCAGCGCGCCGGTGGCCGGCAGGCGGGCGCGGGCAACGCCCTCGGTAAAGGTTCCGTCCGCAGTCTGCCGGAGCACCCGATGCTCGGGGTACCCGAGCACGAAAAGGTCTGGCCGCTGGTCGTTGTCAAGGTCGCCGACGACGGCGGCAATGGCCGTGGTGCCGGTGAGCACGATGTCCGTTGGTGTCGCGAACCGCCCGGCCTGGCCGCGGTAGATTCGCACACCACGTTCGGAGATGGCGATCAGATCCAGGTTGTCATCGCGATCGAGGTCGGCAAGGGTAACGCCCGGCGCCGAGGTGGCGGCGCGGGCGAGCGCCTGACGGGCAGTGCTACCCGCAGGCAGCGGAATGCCGAGTGGCTGCGACCCGTACACTCCTGGCGTGTCCGGAATCGCGCCACGAGGGAGACTGTCCCTCGTGATCTCCTGAAATGTCACTTCCGGCACCGACGCATCGACGAGGCCTGGCTCCAAGCCGGTCGACGCCATCGCTTCGCCGTGTCGGCCTTGCTGGAGGTAGGCGTTGGAATACGTAACCGCCGCCGCGTCATCACGCAGGCGCTCAAAGCGGGTCATGGCCGTTTTGGCCTCTGTCGCCCGGTCCGAGCGGGCCAGGGCGGTGGCCAGTCCGTAGGCCGCCGTGGCATTGAACGGTTCCGCGCGGCTGGCGCGCTCGAAGTGCGAGATGGCCTCTATGTATTGACGGTCCGACGCCAGGGTCTGACCGAGCTGAATATTCGCGCCCGCGTCGTCGGGGTCAAGCGCGAGCACCCGCGAGAAGGCGTTTCGAGCCGTGCCGGCGTCGTCGGCGGCGCGGGCCACGAGGCCCAGGACATAGTGCGCCCGCGGCGAGTCAGGCATGGCCGCGACGGCGGCCCGGGCCGCGGCCTCGGCATCGCGAATCTGTCCGTCGTGGAACAGGGCCACCGCGAGGTTGTGCCGGGCCATGGCGAGCTGGCCATCGTGGCCGAGCGCACGCGTGAACGCGGCGGCGGCGGCGGCATAGTCGAAACGCTCGAGCAGCGCGACGCCGAGGTTGTTCTCGCGGTAGGCGTCTTCGCGCGTGACACGACTGTCGGCCGGCGAGCCGGCGTTTCGCGGGGCCGGCGTGCAGGCGGCGGCGCCTGTCAGCGTCAGAGCGAGGATCCAGCGCCCCCTCATTTCGGTTCCTTCACGACGCCGAAAATCAGCTGCTTCAAATCCTGTTCGGGCGTGGTCATGGCCGTGTCGGCGTTCAGGGCCGTGAGCTGTTGCAGCAACCGGCGCGCCCGTTCGCGATCGCCCGCCTGGCGATGCGCCAGCGCGAGGTTGTACAACGCCGCGGGATTCTTGGCATCGGCGGCCACGGCACGCTCGAGCGACGTGATGGCTGAGGCGATCTGGCCGCGCCGGAGCAGGAGCCGCCCGAGTTCGGTATGAGCCGGTGCGAAGGCCGGGTTCGCCGCGATCGCCGCCCCCAGCGCCGCGACAGCCTCGGCGCCCCCGGGTTCGGCTGGATCGACACCGGATCGAATGATCGCCAGCGCGTAGGTGTACGACAGGACAGGGTCGTTGAACTGGCGGTGAAGATCCCGGAGCTGCTCGATGGCTTCGTCGGGGCGGCCCGTTTCAATCCAGATCATCGCGAGCGCGGCGATGGGCGCCGGGTCGGCAGGGGCGAGCCGGCGGGCCGTGGCGAACGCCGACTCGGCCTCCGTGAGTTCGCCCCGCATGGTCTGCAACACTCCTCGGTGCAAATGGAGCGCCGAGGAGGCGGGCCGATGCCCGAGGCCGATGTCGATCACCTCGAGGCCGAGATCGTACGCGTCGTGAGTCAGACAGATGAGCGCCAGGTCCACGTAGGCGGCCTCGCGGGTGGGTTCGAGCCGCACGGCCATCCTCAGCGCGTCGGTGGCCTGCGGGATGCGGCCGGTGTCGACGTAGGCGCGCGAGACGAGATGATGCAACTCGGCCGTGCTGGTGCCAGCGGCGACGAGCGTCTCGGTCGCGCGGATGGCCTCCTCGAACGCCCCCGCCCGGGTCAGCATGAGCACCTGGTTGTACGACGCCCGATACGGATCCGGATAGCCGCCGCTCGCGGAGGCGAAGAACCGGGCGGCCTCCCGGTAGGCCTTCGCCTGCCCCAGCAGCATCCCCGCCTCGAAGTGGCTGACGGCATCCGTGCCGGGAAGGCGGCCGAGCGTCGCCACCGCTTGCTGCATCTGGCCGGCGTCGAGTAGGCAAGCGGCGAAGTGCAGGAGCCAGGGGGCGTGTCCCCCAAGGAGGGAGCCGCTCTTGCGATAGTGGGGCAGGGCCGCGTCGAGGCGGCG
>CAYGMD010000045.1:0-8431 GCA_964350785.1 uncultured Acidobacterium sp.
CTGCTGGGCACCCGCATGGTGCTGAACGAGTTCATCGCGTTCGCGCAGCTGGGCGGCATGAAGGACGTGCTCGACCCGCGCTCGTTCACCATCGCCACCTTCGCCCTGTGCGGCTTCGCCAACTTCGCGTCCATCGGCATGCAGATCGGCGGCATCGGCGCGCTGGCGCCGACCCGGCGCGGCGACCTGGCGCGGCTCGGGCTGCGCGCCATGCTGGCCGGCACGCTCGCCAACTTCCTGACCGCCATCATCGTGGGCTTCCTGCTGTGAGCAACTTCGAACAGGCCACGGAAGCCGCCGAATGGCTGCGCGGCCACGGCTGCGGCGGCGCCGACGTGGCCGTCGTGCTGGGCTCGGGACTCGGCGACTTCGCCGACCATCTCGGCGACGCGTTCACCATTCCCTATGCCGACATCCCGCACTGGCCGGCCTCGCGCGTGATCGGCCACGCCGGCAAGCTGGTGGGCGGGACGCTGCGCGGCAAGCGCGTGCTGGCCCTGGCGGGCCGCGTGCACGTCTACGAAGGCCACCCCATGGCCACCGTGACCTTTGCCATGCGGGTGATGGGGCGGCTGGGCGTGCCGCGCGTGATCCTGACCAACGCCGCCGGCGGCATCGCGCCCAACTGCTCGCGCGGCGCGCTGATGGTGATCGACGACCACATCAACCTGATGGGCGGCAACCCGCTGGTGGGGCCCAACGACGAGCGCTTCGGCGTGCGGTTCCCCGACATGTCGCACGTCTACTCGCCGCGGCTGCGGGCGCTGGCCGACGAGGCGGCGAAGACGCAGGGCGCGCCGGTGCAGCACGGCATTTATATCGCCGTGCTCGGCCCGAGCTACGAGACCCCGGCCGAGATTCGCGCGTTCCGCACCCTCGGCGCCGACGCCGTCGGCATGTCGACGGTGCCGGAAGCGATTGCCGCGCGGCACATGGGCATGGAAGTGCTCGGCATCTCGTGCATCACCAACGCCGCGGCCGGCGTGTTTCCCGAGCCGCTGCACCACGACGAGGTGATGGCGACGGCGCGCCAGGTGAGAGGGCAGTTCATTGGGCTGCTGGAGGGGATCATTGGCCGCCTCTGAGACCTCCACCGCCGCTAAAGCTTCGGTGGACAGGCTGGTCGCCGCCGCGCGCGCCGCCCGCGACCGGGCGGTGGCCGACTTCTCGGGCTTCAAGGTCGGCGCCGCCATCGAGACGGCTGACGGCCAGGTCATCACCGGCTGCAACATCGAGAACGCCAGCTACGGCCTCACGGTGTGCGCCGAACGCGTCGCCATCTTCAAGGCCCTTTCCGACGGCCACCGCACCTTCACCCGCATTGTCGTCGTCGCCGACACCGCCTCGCCCACACCGCCGTGCGGCGCCTGCCGCCAGATCATGTGGGAGTTCTGCGGCGATATCGAAGTGGTGATGGCCAACCTGACGGCGGTGACGGCCACGCTGCAGATGAAGGACCTGCTGCCGTGGCCGTTTGATCGGCGTCTTCTCTAGTTATGGGAAAGGCCAGGGCCGCGGATGCGGCCCTGGCACTCGGCGACCCGGTGTCAGTGGGTCAGGACGTCGGCCCTCGACACCTTGAAGGGTACCGCTCGCGATGCCGAGAACTGGCCGGCGCGCGAGGCGGCCTCCAGCGTCACAACATAATCGCCCGCCGGCACGTCCTTCAGCGGGATGTCGACCTTGTAGCCATCGGTCCGGGTGGCCCCGGACGCTTCCATCTTGCGCACGTCCGCCGCCGTGAACACCGGGTTTCCGCCCGACGCGGGACGGACCACCAGCCGGACGTCGACGTCGTGCGGCGTGGGCGTCGATCGGTCGTAGATCTCGGCAAAGACGCTGACCGTTTCCGCCTGGCTGAAAGAGCGCGTCACGACCGGCGGCAACGGCAGGGCGGCCTTGAGCCGTGGGTCGGGTGTGGGCGTCACCAGGCGCGGCGCCGCGCTCGAGGTGATCACGAGGCCGCTCAGCGCAAACGGCGCCTTCTCGTAGGCCGGTACCTCGACGTCGATGGGCACGGTTCCCACGGCGCCGCCATTTGACTCGTGCACGCCGACGCGGAGCTGATAGCGGCCCGGGGGCACGTCGAGGCGCGACAGCAGGCGGACGCCGCCGGCCAGTACTTTTTGATGGGTCTCGGGCCTGAGTTTCAGGTTCATCGTGCGGCGATCGGCTCCGCGAACTTTGCCGTCGGGATCGGCGGCCACGATCGACAACTCGAGATCCTCGTAGAACCGATCGTCGCGGGACTGGTACTTCAGCGCCGTGCCGGCGATTTCCACCGCCACGGCAATGGAGTGCAGCTTGCCGGTGCCTTTGAAGGGAGCCGCCCATACCCGGATCGGCACGTCGCCGACGGGAACCGGATTGGTGAGCGCCGCCACCAGGGCCGGGGACGTCCCCGCCTTCACCGCGTGGTGGCGCCGGGCCGCGCTTTTCAAGTCGGCCGGCACGTAGCCCTGTCGCGCGCGGACCTTCAGGCCCGGGCGCCGCACCTTGACCTCGATGGTGCGGAACTTGCCGGGCGAGCCGGCCAGGTCGGCCGTGTAGCCGAGCACATAGTAGCGGCTGGTGTCGTGCTCAATCCGGGTCAAGCCGCCGGCGATGTCGTTGTTGCGCACCACGGCCAGGCCGCCGGTCTGCTCGGCCAGGGAAATCAGGCTCTCCTGGGCCATCAACAACTCGTTCTGGAAGCCGCGGGTCGTCCCGTAGTCGACATGGGGGTCGTCCGACAGGCTGGCAATGGTGATGGCTTCGTCGCCAAGCAGGGTCAGGCCGCGCGGATCGACGGCGTAGACCACGACGTTGGCGCGTTGGGCCGCGGCGACAGCTGCCCTGGCATCCGCCAAAATGCCCGATGCCGCGCGGTTGTTGAAGACATCGTAGATGTCGTACTCGATGCCTTCGCTGAACAACACCAGGGCCTTTCGCCGGCCGGGGACGTTGGCCATCCATTCGGCGATACTGCGGACGGCGCCGAGGGTGCGCTGTGCATTCATGCCCCGTTCGGCGTCGCGCGGGTCATCGGGCCGCTCGGTCGAGGGAGTCGTGGACGCGGTGCCGTCGCCGGCTGAACTGGCCACCGCGCGTTCCATGTCGCGGTCGTTGAGATGCACCGCCAGGCGCTCGCCGGTGATCGAGGGCAGCTTCTGACCCTGGAACTTGTCCACCGCCGCCAGCAGCCGCTGCCGACTCGGCGTCAGGTCCTGGGCGGCGTCGTTGCGCCCGCTGGTGTGGACGACGGCCGCCAGGTCGTGCTCGCCCAGATGCCGCTCGACGAACTGGCGCGCCGCGCGCTTGACCAGTGGCGACCGCAGCGCGCTGGTATGCAGATCGTCGAGCACAAGCACGAACAGCCGGCCGTCGAAGCGCGGCGTGGTTTCCCGGACGTCGGGCTCGACCAGCGGCGCGCCGCTCGCGAGGGCCCGCGCCTGTACCGGCGTATTGACCAACTGGAACACCGTGGGCGTTTGCCGGCGTCCTGCCTCGTAGATTACAAAGTCGTCCGGCCTGAGGTCGGCGACGAATTCCCCGCGCGCGTCGGTGACGACGGCGTGAACCTCGATGAAGTTGACGTCGGTCTTGAAGGTGGCGGCCGGCGGTTGGGAAGGGCCCGGGCCTTGGGCATGGCCGGCGGCCGCCGCTAATGCAATGGTCAGTGCTGTCGCTATCGCTATGGCCTGGCGCATGGTAGTCATCCCTCCTTTGAAAGGACTCCCGCAGCAGGTGTACGAATCTCAATCGAATATACCCAAGGCCAGCCGGCGCAGGCAAGATGGGCAACCGCGGCCAGATCCCCGCATCGGCGCCTTGTGTGGGGCCGACGGGACGCCGGCGAGGGCGTGTTCCGCGTCAACGCGGTGTGCCCACTCTCGTCGTTCATTCGCGCGCCGGGCGGGCGGCGCGTCTGGCCGGGCTGCGCGTCGAGCCGCACGGCCGTCTGGCCCGCGGCTCGCGCTAGCCTGCGTAGCCGGGCATGTAGTCTTCCGGCTCCGCCACCAACAGCACGCGGCAGCCGGTATCGCTGCGCAACTCGCCGTGGTCGCTGCCGGCGTCGGCGTGGTGGAAGTCGCCCGGCCCGATGGTGCGGCCGCACGCGACGAGGGTCCCCGAAATCACGTAGCACTCTTCGTCGCGGTTGTGGTGGTGTACGGGAAACACGGCGCCGGGGGCGACGTCGAGGAGCAGCGTGGCGATGCCGCGCGTGCGATCCATCGCGAGAACCTTCATGCGGATGCCCGGCACCGGGTGCGGCAGCCAGTCGTCGTCGGACGCCAGACGGAACGAGAACCCGGGCGGAGGGCTTGGGCGGAGGCTGGCGATGAGCCGCGCGCGGACCTCTGCTCGCGGCGCGCCGCGATCGGCCGACCGCGCCAGCGCGAGCGCCAGCTCGTCGTCGAAAGCCACCTCGTCTGCCGGTTGTTCACTCATAGCTCGCCAACTGTCCACGCAGCGCCATCATGCCCGTGCGAATCCGCGTCTTGACCGTCCCCAACGGCAGGCCGAAGCGCGCGGCCAACTCCGCGTGCGTCAGTCCAAGAAAGTACGCGTGCTCGATCAGGACCCGCTGCTCGCTTGGGAGTCCATCAAGCGCGCGCTGGATCCCGGCGCGCTGCTGGTCGTGAGCCGCGGCCACTTCCGGCGAGTCCGCGGCACCCGGTTCGTCGACGGCGTCGTGCGTTCGCTCGCGCACCCGGTTGGCCCGCAGCCGATCGATGGCGCGATTGCGGGCCAGCCGCACGAGCCACGCCGCCGGCACGCCGAGGGCCGGGTTGTACGACGCCGCCTTCGACCACACCGACAGGAACACCTCCTGCAGCACTTCCTCCGCCTCGCCGCGATCGCGCAGGATGCGCAGCACCAGCCCAAACAGCAGGCGGCTATGTCGATCGTACAGGGCTGCGAGAGCGTCTTCCTTGCCCGCCACGATGCGCTCGAGCAGGGCCTCGTCCTCGGTCCCAGCGGCCTGTTGACTCGTTACCTGCACGATTGACAGGAGTCTACCAGATCGACGACAGCCGCCGTGGCGGCGACAGGTGTGCAGTCCCCTGAAGAGATAACGGCACTCCCCGGCGTTTGGATTGCTCAGCTGCCTGCCGGGGGGCCCAATCCGATCGCGCCCGGTGCCCGTTAATACCCATATCCGCTCGTGTGCGGACTTTGGGAGGAACTGCAATGCGATCACGTGTTCTTGGACTTGCCGCCATTTTCGGCGCCGCCCTGGCCGTCATGCCGGGTCAGGCATCGAGCCACCGCGAGGCGCCGCTCTCTGCTCAGGATCCGATGGCCGACAACACGGATGTCTACGCCTGGGTCTCGCCGGACGAGCCGGACACGGTCACCCTCATCTCGAACTTCATTCCGTTTCAGAACCCCAACGGCGGGCCCAATTTCTACTCGTTCGATCCGAATGTCGTCTACGAGATCCACATCGACAATAATGGCGACGCGGTTGAGGACATCACCTATCAATGGCGCTTCACCACCGAAACGCGCAATCCGTCGACGTTTCTCTACAACACCGGTGCGGTGACGACGCTGGATGATCCGGATCTGAATGTCCGGCAGTTCTATCGCCTGGTGCGGATCGATGGTCCGCGCCGCACCGGCACGGTGACCGAACTGTCGGGCCGGCTGCCGGTGCCGCCGCCGAACATCGGACCGCGCTCGACGCCCAACTACGGCGCTCTCGGCGGCGGCGTCCAGCAGCTGGCCGGCAACACGCGGGTGTTCGCCGGACAGCGCGACGAGGGCTTCTTCGTGGACCTCGGTATCTTCGACCTGCTCGGCGTCGGCTCGGCCCAGGCCGAGGACAGCACGGCCGGATTCAACGTCAGTTCGCTGGCGATTCAGGTGCCGAAGTCGGCCCTCGCGCGCAGCGGCCAAACCCCGGCGAGCGCGACCGACCCTAATGCCATCATCGGCGTGTGGTCCACGGCGAGCCGCTTCGCCACCCGGACGCTGACCCCCGGTGCCCAGAGCCACAGCGGCGCGCTCGTCCAGGTCTCGCGCCTGGGCAACCCGCTCGTCAACGAGGCCGTCATCGATCTGGCCCGCAAGGACGCCTTCAACGCCATCGAGCCGACGAGCGATGCGGTGGCCCTGGATCGCGTGACGGACCCGGAAGTGCCGAAGCTGCTGAAGCTGATCTTCAATGTGGACTCGCCGCCGGCGCCGCGCAACGATCTGGTCACGATCTTCCTCACCGGCATCGTCGGCCTCAATCAGCCCGCTAACGTGCGGGCCGCCGAAATGCTGCGCCTGAACATGATGATCCCGCCCGCCACCTCTTCGTCGTTCAGCCGGCTCGGTGTGCTGGGCGGTGACCTCGCCGGCTTCCCGAACGGTCGTCGTCCCGGTGACGACGTGCTGGACATCGTGCTGCAGGCGGCCGCTGGGGCCTCGCCGCTGACCCCGGCCTTCAATCGCTCGCCCAACAACACGCTCGGCGATGGCATCAACGGCAACGACGTGCCGTACCTCTCGACGTTCCCGTACCTGGGCATTCCGCACGCCGGCAACAAGTAGGTCAACCGTGACGCGCTGGTTGCTCCCCTCTGCCGCCATCGTGGCCACCACGCTGGTCGTGGCGGCCACGATTCGCGACGCCCGTCAGACCGCGGCCGCGCCGATCGCGGCGCCGACGGGCGTCCTGGCTGCGGAGGGGACCTCTCGCGCCCAGTTGGCCGGCACGGTGTCGGCGATGAACCGCCGCCTGCAGGCCCACCCTGACGATGGCGGGGCCGTCGTGCGTCTCGCCGACGCCTTACTCCGGCTGCAGCGGGTGAACAACGATGCTCGCGCCGTCGCCGAGGCCGAAGATCGGTTGCGGAAGTTTCTCGCCGGTCATCCCGATCACTACGAATCACAGCGAATGCTGGCGGTCGTGTTGCTCGCCGGCCATCAATTCGGCGCCGCGATCAAGCAGGCAAACAAGACGCAGGCGCTGGATCCGCGAGATGCCTGGAACTACGGCGCCCAAGGCGACGGGTATCTCGAACTGGGCGACTACGCGCGCGCGTTCGCCGCCTTCGACAGGATGGGCCGGTTGCAGCCCGGCCCGCCCGCCTACGCGCGCGTAGCCTACGCCCTGGAACTGCAGGGCGACCTGGATGGCGCACTGGAGTACATGCAGCGGGCCGCCGACGGCACGTCGCCGAACGATAGTGAGGCGCAGGCATGGCTCTACGCGCAGGTGGGCGAGCTGTGGTTGCAGAAGGGCCGCCTTGGCGACGCCAAGCGCGAGTTCGAGCGCGCGGCCGCGACGTTTCCGCAGCACCCTTTCGCGCAGGCCGGGTTGGCCAGAATCAAGATCGTCGAGGGGGACCTGACGGGCGCGCGCCTGATGTTCCAGGCCCAACTGGCCCAGGGCCCCACCTCCGACATTGCCGCCATCGTCGGCGATCTGTCCGCCCAGCTTGGCGACTCGACGTCGGCCGCTCAATACCATGGCATGGCCGAGCAAATCGAGCGTTCGAGCTGGACCACGGGCGTGCGGCAGCCTGAACGGCTCGCGCGCTTTCTGGCCGGACGCGGGCGCAACATTGCGGAGGCCGTGCCGCTGGCCGAAGAGGCGGCGACCACCGCCCGCGACATCATGACGCTCGACACGTTGGCGTGGTCGTACTTCAAGGCCGGCCGGCTCGCGGACGCTCGTCGCGCTTCGGATGAGGCGCTGCGCCTTGGCACCCGTGACGCACGCCTGCTGTATCACGCGGCCGAGATCGTGGCGGCGTCCGGCGACCGTGGTGCCGCGATGGCGCTGCTCGATCGGATCCCCGCTCCCGATGCCGTGGCCGATGTCCTGGTGGCGCGCGGAATCAGGGCCCTGCGGGCGGACTAGCGGCACTGCGCCCGACCGGTAGTCCCTACGACCAGTGGTGCCCTCCGGGCAAGAGTTGCCCTCCCGACAAGAATTGCCCTCCCGACAAGCAGCGCCCTCCCGGTATGATCTGTCCAGAGATGCTCCCCACAATCGCCTGGCACGAGTCCGACATCGTCATGATCGACCAACGCAAGCTGCCGGCGTCGGAGGTCTACGTGACCTGCCGCAGCGTGAACGAGGTGGCCAAGGCCATCAAGGTCATGGTCATTCGCGGCGCGCCGGCCATTGGCGTGTGCGCGGCCATGGGCCTGGCGCTGGGGGCCGCGCGCAGCAAGGCCACCGGCACCAAGCAGTTCACCACCGAGTTCCAGCGCAACTGCGAACTGCTGGCCGCGACCCGGCCGACCGCGGTCAACCTGTTCTGGGCGATCGAGCGGATGAAGCAGTCGTTTGCCGAGGGTGCCCTGGCCGGCGAGTCGGTGGACCAGTTGAAGACCCGGCTGCGGACCGCCGCCGATGGCATTCACGATGACGATGTCGCGAGCTGCCGGGCGATTGGCGCGCACGGGGCGACGCTGGTGCCGGCCGAGGCGTGCATACTGACGC
>CAYGMD010000045.1:8441-29210 GCA_964350785.1 uncultured Acidobacterium sp.
GCCCTCGGCGTGATTCGCGGCGCCATCGAGGCCGGCCGCAAGGTTCGCGTGCTGGCCGACGAGACGCGTCCGTTCCTGCAGGGCGCGCGCCTCACGGCGTGGGAACTGGTCAGGGACGGCATCGACACCACCGTCATCACCGACAACATGGCGGGCGCCATCATGCGGGCCGGCGACATCGACCTGGTCGTGGTCGGCGCCGACCGCATTGCCGCCAACGGCGACACCGCCAACAAGATTGGCACCTATTCCGTGGCGGTGCTGGCGAGGGAGCACGGCATCCCGTTCTACGTCGCCGCGCCGTGGTCCACCATCGACCTGGCGACGCCCGACGGCAGCGCCATTCCCATCGAAGAGCGCGATGCCAGGGAAGTGACGCACGTCGGGGCCACGCAACTGGCGCCCGACGGCGCGCAAGTCCGCAACCCGTCCTTCGACGTGACGCCGAACAAGTACATCACCGCGATCATCACCGAGCGCGGCATCTTCAAGCCGCCCTTCCTCGAGAACCTCCGTGCTTGAACCCTGGTGCTTGAACCCTCGTGCTTGAACCATGCTCATCTTAGGCATCGAGACGTCCTGCGACGAGACGGCGGCGGCGCTGGTCGAGCAGACCGACGATGCGGTCAAGCCGTGGACGATCCGCTCCAACGTCGTCGCCTCGCAGGTGGCTATTCACCGCGAGTGGGGCGGCGTCGTCCCGGAGCTGGCGTCGCGCCAGCACGTCCGCGACATCTGCGGCGTGGTCGAGCGCGCCCTGTCGGACGGCGAGGCGGCGTGGGCGGATGTCGATGCCCTCGCCGTGACCCAGGGCCCGGGCCTGGTCGGGTCGCTGCTGGTGGGCGTGTCGTTCGCCAAGTCGGCGGCGTGGGCGCTGCAGAAACCGCTGGTCGCCGTGCACCACCTCGCCGGCCACATCGAGTCGATCTGGCTCGAACACGGGCACATTCCGCTGCCCGCCATCATCCTCGTCGTCTCGGGCGGGCACACGAGCCTCTACCTGGTGAAGCAGGAAGGGGAGTACGAACTGCTCGGCCGCACCCGGGACGATGCGGCGGGGGAGGCATTCGACAAGGTGGCGAAGTTGCTCGGGCTGGGGTATCCGGGCGGGCCGATTCTCGACCGTCTCGCCCGCGACGGCAACGAAGCGGCGATCAGTTTCCCCGGCACGCGGCTGACCAATCCCGATCGCAACGCGCCCGAACGCGACGGCCGCTTTGACTTCAGTTTCAGCGGCCTCAAGACGGCCGTGCTGCGCCACGTGCGGCAGCGGCAGGCGGCGCTCGGTACCGGGCAGTTGCCGCCCCACGAGATCGCCGACCTCGCGGCCAGCTTTCAGTATCGCGTGGTGGATACGTTGATCGACCGCGCCTTCGCCGCCGCGCAGTGGCACGGCGCCAAGTCGATTGGCATTGCCGGCGGCGTCTCGGCCAACTCGCGCCTGCGCAAGGACGCCCTCGCCAGGGCCGGGCGCAGCGAGATCCCCGTCTACATCCCGAGCCTGGCGCTGTCGACCGACAACGCGGCGATGATCGCCGCGGCCGGCATTCGGCTGCTCGACGCCGGCCGTCTGGCCCCACGCGATCTGAACGCTGCGGCCAGCCTGTCGCTATGAATTACGGCCACTGAGACACGAAGTCACCGAGAACCAATCGCGCGTTCGCTGGCGGCGCTTCGCGCCGCGGTCTGATGATGACCCGCGACAAAATGAGTCAACGCTGAATCTGGATGACTCATTTTTCGCGGGTCATCATCAGACGCCGGGCCGGCCCAAGGCCGGCCTCCAGCGAACGTCGGCTCGGGGTCTCGGGGTCTCGGTGGCCAATGTTGATCAGTCGCCGATGACCTTGATCAGCACTCGCTTGGCTCGCTTGCCGTCGAACTCGCCGTAAAAGATCTGCTCCCACGGCCCGAAATCAAGTGCGCCGTTGGTGATGGCGACCACCACCTCGCGGCCCATGATCTGCCGTTTCATGTGGGCATCGGCGTTGTCTTCGCCGGTCCGGTTGTGCGCGTAGCGGGTGGGCGAGGCGTCGAAGGGCGCCAGGTGCTCGAGCCACTTGGCGTAGTCCTGGTGCAGCCCGCGTTCGTCGTCGTTGATGAAGACCGAGGCGGTGATGTGCATGGCGTTGACCAGCACCAGGCCCTCGCGGACGCCGCTCTTGCCGACGGCGGCTTCGACCTGGGGCGTGATGTTCTCGAAACCCACGCGCGCGGCCACGTTGAACGTCAGATATTCTGTATGGGACTTCATATGGCCAGAGAATACCCCTCCCAACCCGTGGTCGGTGTCGGCGCGGTCGTCGTGCGCGACGGCCGGGCGCTGATCGTCAAGCGCGCCCACGAGCCGCGCCAGGGGGAGTGGTCGCTGCCGGGCGGCCACCTGCACCTCGGTGAATCCCTGGCCGATGCCGTGCGCCGCGAGGTCAAGGAGGAGACCGGCCTCGAGGTGTACCCTGGGCCGATCATCGAGACCTTCGATCGCGTGCACCGCGACCCCGACGGCCGCATCCGCTATCACTTCGTCATCATCGATTTCGTGTGCGAGTCGCCGGACGGCGACCCGGTGGCCGGGTCGGACGCCGACGCGGTGGCCTGGGCGACCGTCGCCGAGCTCGAGGCCTACGGCGTCAACGCCCACGCCGCGGCGGTCATTCGCAAGGGCTTGGAGTATTCTTTCCCGTCATGACCCTGACGCGCGATGCCGCCTGGCAACTGCTGACCGAATGGACCCAGAGCGAGAGCCTGCGCAAGCACGCGCTGGCCGTGGAGGCCGCGGTGCGCGGCTACGCCCGGCTGCAGGGCGCCAACGAAGAGGAGTGGGCGGTCGTCGCGCTGCTCCACGACTTCGACTACGAGAAGTATCCGACGCTCGGCGATCACCCGAACAAGGGGTGCGAGCACCTGCGCTCGCTCGGCTATCCCGAATGGGTGATGCGGGCCATCCTGTCGCACGCCGCGGAGATCACCGGCGTGCAGCCCGAGTCGCCGGTGGAGAAGACCCTGGTCGCGTGCGACGAGCTGGCGGGCTTCGTCACCGCGGCGTCGCTGGTGCGGCCCTCCAAGAGCGTCCTCGACCTCGAAGCGTCGTCGGTCATCAAGCGGATGAAGGACAAGGCGTTTGCCCGCCAGGTGCCGCGCGATCACCTGGTCCGGGGGGCCGAGCTGATGGGGCTGCCCCTCGAACAGCACGTGACCAACGTGATCGGATTCCTGAGGCTCGAAGCCGACGCATTGGGACTTCGCGGGACCCTCTGAGAGGGTAGTTCCTTACTCCTCGAAGAAGGCGCCGACCGGGACCGAGAAGCCAGGAACATGCGGATCGGCGTTCGCTCGGTCGGTGTCGCGCAACACCAGCGGCGCCCCTCCGCAGGGGTAGGCACGGAGGGTCAGGGTCTGCGGGTCGAGCACCCACACCAGGTCGACGCCCATCGCATGGTAGTCGGCCACCTTCTCCTCCATCTTCTCCCATGAGGTGTCTTTGCTCAGCACCTCGATGACCAGCTCGGGAGGTTGCTTCAGGAAGCCGTGCTCCGTGGTTCCCTTGGGGAGGCGCTGATACGAGATGAACGCCACGTCGGCGCCCCGAACAGTATCGGGTCGGCGGGCGACTATGACGCCCGCTTCGCCGGTCAGGACGCGGCCGATCTTCAAGGGACGGACGTGTGAGTCCAGCAGTCGGGCCGCGTTCATGGTGACCTCGCTGTGTCGAATTCCCCCTGGTGACATCGGAACGATCTCTCCTCTCACCAGTTCGCAGGACCCCAGCACCTGGGCGACCCGCTCGAAGTCCTCGGCGCTGAGCAGCGTGGCAGTCCCCATGGCCGGATTCTAACAGAAGGTCGCCGGCCCCAGGCGGCGCCTCGCGCCGGTCAAAAAACAGGCGAGACCGAACGCGAAGCGGCCAGTTTCCGTATACTCAACGCAGATGACGACAAGCGCCATCCAGGGCCGCAGATGACACAGATTACGCAGACAGGGGAAACGACGGGACACCCCCTCGACGCCCCCCGTTTCGCGGGGCCGGTGGTCCAGTGCCAGAACCTGAGCGTGCGCTACGGCAAGAACTGGGCGCTGAACGACGTGACTGCCGTGTTCCCCCCGGGCGCGGTGGGCCTGCTGGGCCCGAACGGCGCCGGCAAGAGCACCCTCCTCAAGTCCCTGCTTGGCTTCCTGGTGCCCGACAAGGGCAGCATGAAAGTGATCGACATGGACGTGGCCACGCAGCCGCTCGAGATTCGCGAGCGGATTGGCTACATGCCGGAGAGCGATTCGCACATTCCCGGCATGAACGCCGTTTCGTTTGTCGCCTACTGCGGCCAGTTGTCGGGGCTGCCGGCGACCGACGCCATGCAGCGCGCGCACGAGGTCCTCTATTACGTCGGCCTCGGCGAGGCGCGCTACCGCAACCTCGAGACCTACTCCACCGGCATGAAGCAGCGCATCAAGCTGGCCCAGGCCATCGTCCATGACCCCGACCTGCTGTTCCTGGACGAACCCACCAACGGCATGGACCCCAAGGGCCGCGACGAGATGCTCGAACTGATCTACGACCTGGCCCACAACAAGAACGTCAACCTGATCCTGTCGTCGCACCTGCTGCCCGACGTCGAGTTCACCTGCGACCACGTCGTGGTGATGGACAAGGGCACGGTCGCCACCTACGGCCCGATCCAGGCGCTCAAGGGCACCACCGGCCGGGTCTACGAGCTGCGCATCAAGGGTGACGAGGCGCAGTTCATCAGCGCGCTGCGCGGCGAAGGCTACGACGTGCACGACTCGGACGAAGACGTGATGCGGGTGTTCGTGCCCGGCCTCGCCGGCGACAACCCCAAGGTGCTGTTCGACCTGGCGGCCCGCGAGCGGGTGCAGGTGCGCCACGTGCGGCCCAGCGTGCCGACGCTCGAAGACGTGTTCGCGCGCGCGGTGGGGGAGCGGTAGCCCATGCCGATTCATGATCAGGGCTATCGCCGCTACGGCGGCACCCGCGCCAGCATCGGCCGCGCCTGGCAGGTGATGACCCGCGCCGGGGTCATGGGCATCATCGCCAAGCGCCAGTTCCTCGGCCTGATGCTGTTTGCCTGGGCGCCGTTTGTCGTCCGCGCCGTCCAGATCTACGTCTCGGCCAACTTCCAGCAGGCGTCGTTCCTGGCGCCGAAGGGCGAGACCTTCCGAGAGTTCCTCGACCAGCAGGGCGCCTTCGTCTTCTTCGTCACGATCTACGTCGGCGCCGGGTTGATCGCCAACGACCGCCGCGCCAACGCCCTGCAGCTCTATCTCTCGAAGCCGATGACGAGCGCCGAGTACATTGCCGGCAAGCTCGCCATCCTGTTCCTGTTCCTCGTGTCGGTGACGTTCCTGCCCGCGATGATGCTGCTGCTGACCCAGGCCATCTTCGCCGGCAGCCTGACCTTCGTGAAGAACAACATCTACCTGCTGCCCGCCATCACCTTGTTCTCGCTGGCGCAGGTGCTGCTCGCGTCCACCACCATGCTGGCGCTGTCGTCGCTGTCGAAGAGCAGCCGCTTCGTGGCGGTGATGTATGCCGGGCTGTTCTTCTTCACCACGGCGTTGTTCAACGCGCTGCGGGGCATCACCGGGCAGAGCACCTTCGCGTGGCTGTCGCCGACCGCCTCGCTCGAGCAACTGGGGGACGTCATCTTCCGGCTGCCGCCGCGCTACCAGTTGTCGCCGGCCATTGCCGGCCTCACCGTGGTGGTGCTGATTGCCGCGTCGTTCTTCATCCTGAGCCGGCGCGTCCGCGGCGTCGAGATCGTCACATGACGACGAGCTTCGCAACGCCGGGAGTCGGGAGTCGGGAGTCGGGAACCGGATTGGTGCTGGTCCAGGCCGATCACGTGTCGAAGTGGTACGGCCAGGTCAGCGGCCTCAACGACATCACCGTGTCGATCCCGCCTGGCATCACGGGCTTGCTGGGGCCCAACGGCGCCGGCAAGTCCACCTTCATGAAGCTGATGACCGGCCAGCTCAAGCCGAGTCAGGGCGTCATCCGCGTCCTCGGCGAGCCGATCTGGGGCAACCCCGACGTCTACGCCCGCATCGGCTTCTGCCCCGAGCAGGATGCGTTCTACGACCGCATGACCGGGTTCGAGTGGATCAACGCCCTGGTGCGGCTCAACGGCTACGGCGACGCCGAGGCCGAGGCCGCCGCCAAGGCCGCCCTCGACAAGGTCGACCTGCTCGACGCGGCCGGCAAGAAGATTGGCGCCTACAGCAAGGGCATGCGCCAGCGCGTCAAGCTCGCCCAGGCGCTGGTCCACGATCCCGAGCTGCTGATCCTGGACGAGCCGCTCACCGGCATGGACCCGCTGATGCGCCGCAAGACCATCCGCCTGATCAAGGACTGGGCGCGCGCCGGCAAGCACATCATCGTCTCGAGCCACATCCTGCACGAGATCGAGGCGATGACCTCGAACATCCTGCTGATCAACAACGGCAAGATCCTCGCCGAAGGCAACGTCCACCAGATTCGCGACCTGATCGACACGCACCCGCACACGGTGTTCGTGCGCGGCGCCGACCCGCGCGCGCTGGCGCGCAAGTTCATGGCCGAGGACGATGTGCTCAGCATGAAGTTCGAGCCGGGCGCGGTGATCGTCGAGACCTCGAAGCCGGACAGCTTCTACGCGCGGCTCACCGAACTGGCGGCCTCGGGCGAGGCCGGACGCATCGACGAAGTGCAGTCACCCGACGACAACCTGCAGGCCGTCTTCAAGTACCTGGTGAAATCATGACGACCGCGATGACCGGTGGAGGCAACCCTTCAGGGTTGCCTAGAGCGCATCGTCACATGAGCTTCTGGGCTGCCTCGCGGCGGGTGTTCGACCTGTCGCTGGGCGAGATGCTGTGGTCGCGCCGCACCATCTTCATGGCCCTGGTCGTCGGCGGCCCGGTGCTGCTGGCGGTGATCGTCAAGGTGGTCGAGCTGTTCGGCATGTCGGCCCTGCGCGTCAACGGCCAGCGGGTCGCCGGCTTCGGCATCTTCGGCGTGATGATCTGGATGCTCTTCCTCCGCTTCATCGTGCCCGTGCTGGGCGTGTTCTACGGCACGGCGCTGATGGCCGACGAGGTCGAAGACAAGACCATTACCTACCTGTTCACCCGGCCCATTCCGCGCGGCGCGGTGCTGGTGGGCAAGTATCTCGCCTACCTGGCGTGCACCCTCTTGGTGGTGCTGCCGTCGGTGATGATCGTCTACTTCCTGCTGGTGCCGCTGTCGGCCCTGCCGGGCACCTTCGGCGCCCTGGTCACCGACCTGGGGCTCCTGGGGCTCGGGCTGGCGGTCTACGGGGCCTTGTTTGCCTTCGTCGGCGCCTATTTCAAGCGCCCCCTGGTCATTGGCCTGGTCTTCGCGTTTGGCTGGGAGCAGGTGGTCATGGCCCTGCCGGGCTACCTCAAGCAGTTCACGGTCGCCTTCTACATGCAGGCCCTGGTGCCCCACGCCATGCCTTCGGACGGGGTGGCCAGCATCCTCCAGGGGATGTTCCGCGAAAACCCGCCCGCCGGGGTGGCGTTGGCCTGGCTGTTCGCGTATTTGGGCGGTTTCCTGTATCTTGCGACCCGCGTCGTCGAGCGGAAAGAGTACATTCTGGAGCAGTAGGTGAGGCTCGGCCCCTCGGTTCCTGGCCGTTCTTCGTGGGTCGGCCGAGCCCGCTAGAATCGTTCAGACAGGTCGTCTCTCCTTGTCCGGAGGTGTTCCTTGTTTGGTCGTGCGCTCCTGGTCATCACTTTGGTCACGGGCTCGATGGACGCCACGCTCGCACAACCGACGGTTGACCCGGCGTTGGCGCCGGTGCTGGCGAAAATGGGCGCGTATGTCAGCGCCTACGGCGAAAAAGCCGCCCTCATTGTCGCGGTTGAAAAATACACGCAGACCGTGATGTTCGAGGGAACGCCGGCCCCTGCCCAGCCACGCCGTCTCGTCGCGGAATTCGCGATCGTCAAGACCAGCGACGGCTCGGGCTGGGTGGGATTTCGCGACGTGGTTGAAGTGGACGGCAAGAAGCTGACGGATCGGCGGGACCGGCTGGTCTCATTGTTCACCTCGACCGCCAACACCGATGCCAGCGAGGTCACGCGCATCGCCAATGAGAGCGCGCGGTTCAATGCGGGGCCGGTCAGTCGCAACTTCAACGTGCCGACGACGGCCATGTTCTTCTTCCTGCCGGCGCACCTCGTGCGCTTTGAGTTCACGCGCAAGGGCTCCAGGAAGATCGACGGCGTCGACACGTGGGAGATCGCGTTCAAGGAGACGCGGACGCCCACATTCATCATGACCCGCGCTGGCGCCGACGTGCCGGTGTCGGGCACCCTGTGGGTCAAGCCCGACGATGGCACGGTCGTGCGAACGCGCCTGCGCATGAACAACTTCGCCGACCAGATGACGTCGCCGGTGCAGAGTGCCCCGGCTCAGCGGCCGGAGATGGATCCGTCCAAACCGCAGGGGCGGCGCTCCGCAGCGGTGCCGACCATGTACTGGCAGAAGGTCGAGAGCTCAGCCGACATCGAGGTGACTTACAAGCGGAGCCAGGAGGTCGGTGTGTGGCTGCCTGCCGTGATGGAGGAGCTCTACAACGGCCCTATTACCCTGACGGTGAACCCGTCAGTCGGCCGATCGACGACCCGCGCCACATACTCCGACTTCAAGCAGTTCGCCACCGCCGGGACGCTCGTGGTCCCCAAGCAGTAGATTCCGTCAGGAGGCTCCCCGTGCGCCGACCCGCCGCCTTGTTGTGGCTTGGGATCACGATTATCGCCATGCCGCCGCTGGCGGCCGAACGCGGCCAGCAACCGGCTGCCGCATTCCGCACCGGCGTCGATCTGCTCACCCTCGAGGCGACGGTGTTGGATCGCGACGGCGTGCCGGCGCGCGATCTGCAGCCCGGCGATTTCACGGTCATGGTGGGCGGACGGCCGCGCAAGGTGGTGTTCGCCGACGTTCACGGCGATCGCCTGGCACCGGTGACCGACGCGGTTGCCGCGGAGCGCGCGCGGCGCGCCGGCGCCACCGGAGGTGACGGCCGTATCGTGGTGTTCGTGATCGATCGCGACTCGCTCGCGGCCGGCAACGAGGCCGCGTTGCTGCAAACCGCTTCGACCGTGCTTGATAGCCTCGGTCCCGCCGACGCCGTGGGTCTGCTGGGCGTTCCCGTGGGGGCGGTGGACCTGACACGCGATCACGACCGCGTGCGCGCGGCGCTGCCTTTGATGACCGGCACCCGCCCGCGGCAGGACATGTACCGCGACCGCAACATCGCTTGGGATGAGGCGCTCGCCTACGAGCGGCGCGACCCTCGGGTCATCGCCGAGGTCATCGAGCGCGAGTGCTATCGCATCCCGGGCGACCCCCGGGGACTGCAGCCCCGCTGCCCGGACGATCTCGTCGTCCAGGCCCGTGAACTGCTGCAAGCCGGCCGCGCGCAGGTCGAGGCCACGACGTCGGCGCTGGAACGCCTGGCCGCGCAACTGGCGCCGCTGCGTGGATCGAAACACGTCATCCTGATCTCCGGCGGCCTGCCGTTTGGCCAGGATCTCGTCGTGCACTTCGAGCGGTTTGCGACGAGGGCCGCCGAGGCGCAACTGGTGCTCCACGCCCTCCATCTGGACCAGCCCGATTCCGACGTCACCAATCGGCGCACCATCGCGTCGGCTTTCGGCGGGCGCGACATGACCGCGGGCCTCGGCGCCCTGACCGGCATGACCGGCGGCGCGCTCTTCATGGGCGTGGGCCGTGCCGCCGGAGTGTTCGACCGCATCACGACCGAGATTAACAACTTCTACGTGCTGGGCGTCGAAAGCGAGCCGGACGATGCGTCAGGGTCGCCCCGTGATGTGACGGTGTCCGTGAACCGGCCTGGCGTGACGGTGCGGTCGCGCCGCGAGGTGGTTTCCCGCCCCAGCCCGATCGTCGCCACGGCCGCGGATCCGCTGTCGACGCTGCTGGCGCAGCCGACTGATATTGGTGAGTTGACCCTCAGCGCGACCGCCTATTCGACGCGCGGGACCGAAGCCAGCACGCTGCGGGTGCTCATCTCGTCTGAACTCGGGGCGGGACGCGCGCGACTGCCAGCCGATTGGGGATTCGCCGTGATCAACGAAGGCAACGTCATTGCCACCGGCCGCGAGCGAATCGATGCGGGAACGTCGGATCCCCCGGCCGTGACGATTTCGGCCAAGCTGCTGCCCGGCCGCTACCGGCTCCGCGTCGCCGCGAAAGACGCCGACGATCGCGCGGGCGTCACCGATGTGCCTTTGGTTGTCGGCCTGCGCGTCGCGGGCGATCTGCAACTGAGCGATTTGATTGTCGGCGTCGCCGATGGCGGAAAGCTACAGCCACGCTCCCGGATTGCCCAGGGGACGCCGCTGTCGGCCTTGATCGAATTGATGTCTGGCGACCCGGCCCGGCTGGAGGCGGCACGTGCCGTCATCGAGGTGATTCCGGGCGGTTCGGCCGAGCCGGTGCGGAGGTTTCTGATGGCGGCACGGATCGGAAGCTCCGATGCGATCCTGCTGAACGGGGCAGAAATCGACACGGCGGCGCTCGCCCCTGGCCGCTACACCGCCAGCGTGGTGGCGATGCTCGGGGACCAGCCCGTGGGACGGGTGAGCCGGGCCTTTGAAGTGGTGCCGGTGCCCTGACGACCGTCCCCAAGGCACGAGGTCAGGAGCCCGGGACGGCCCCAACGGGGTCGTCCCCACAAATGGCCAAGGGAATGGAACTTAGGCCCCATCAGTCCGTATACTCAAGCAGGGAGACCCGCATGTCGAATAAGACGCGTTATTTCGTGGCGATTTCGGGCGCGATTCTGGCAGTGGGGCTGGGGACCGGTCTCGTGGCGTCCTACATGGGCCTGCCGGTGTCGGTCTTCACCAGCGCCGCCGGTCCGGAAGAGCTCGAGTATGTGCCGGCCGATGCGGCGGTCGTCGCCTACGCCAACGTCCGGGACGTGATGAACTCGGAGCTGCGCAAGCGGTTCGCCGAGTTGGAACCGTCCCAGGACCACAAGAACGAGTTCGAGGAGAAGACCGGCCTCAACTTCGGGCAGGACATCGACACGGTGGTCGCGGCCATGATGCCCAAAACCGCCGCCGCCGGGCGTCCCGATGGCTCGTTCCTGCTCTTGGCGCGCGGCCGTTTCGGGGCGGCCCGGCTTGAAGCGCTGGCCCTCGAACACGGCGCCACCGTCGAAGACTACCAGGGCAAGCGCCTGATCACTCACCGCGACACCGATCGCGACGACAAACCCGAGGCCGACATGGCCGTGGCGTTCGTCGAGGCGGATCTCATCGCGTTCGGCAACACCCCCTCGGTCAAGGCCTCGATCGACGCCCGCCGCGAGAACCGCAACATCGTCGGCAACATCGAGATGATGCGCCTCGTGAGCGAGCTCGACAACGCCAACACGTGGGCCGTCGGCCGCTTCGACGCCATTGCCGGCCAGGCCGGGCTGCCCACGGAAATCGCGTCGCAGATGCCGGCCATCGCCTGGTTCTCGGCGGCCGGCCACATCAACGGCGGCGTGAGCGGCGTGCTCAAGGCCGAGACCAAGGACGAAGCCGCGGCGCAGAACCTGCGCGACGTGCTCAAGGGCCTGGTGGCGCTGGCCAAGATGCAGGCGGGCAACAAGCCCGGCATGCAGCAGATGGCCGACTCGCTGGTGTTGACGGGCGAGGGCAAGAACGTCGCCCTGTCGTTCTCGGTGCCGTCGGAAGTGCTCGACGTGCTCGAGGGCCTCGCCAAGGGCCGCAAGGCCATGCGCGCGATTCACTAAAATTGCCTGGCTCACGGCGGGACTGAAGTCCCGCCCTTCTGGCACGGTCGTCGGGGCGGCACGGTGTGCCGCCCTTCGGTTGTACGGGTGTAAGATCCGCGGACGTGCCTGACCACGTCTTCTTCTACGGGACGCTGATGTCGCCCTTCAACCGGCCCGGGCGGCTCCGGATCACGCCCAAGCTGACCTATGCCGGGCGCGGCGCGATCAAAGCCGCGCTCTTCGATCTGGGTATTTATCCGGCCGCCGTTCCCACCGACGATCACAGCCAGGTGTGGGGCGAGGTCTATGCCATGCTCGACCCGGCCGCGGTGCTGGCCGCGCTTGACGAGATCGAGGGCTACCGGCCGAACGAGCCGGAGCGCAGCCTCTACACCCGCATCCTGACCGACGTGACGCTCGAGGACGGCCGCGCCGTGCCGGCGTGGGCCTATTTCTACAACGCCCCGCTCGGACGCGCCCAGCGCATCAGCTCGGGCGATTATCTCGAACACCTCGGGAGAAGTTAAGGCAACCACGAAGCACGCGAAGGCCACGAAGCCTTCTCTAGCCTTCGTGCTGTTCTTCGTGTCCTTCGTGGTTGAGTTATTTCGCGAGTTCGTCGACGAAGTGCGCGATCGCCGCGGCGACGCGATCCGACAGTTCGATGAACTCCACGCCGGTGCGGTAGGTGATGATGTCCTGGTCGACGTCGCTGATGCGCGAATGCGCGACGCGGCCCTTGACGACGACCGAGCGATCGCCCAGGGTGAGGCGGAACTCGTGCAGCGAATCCAGCTGCAGGGGGAACGCGGTTTCCACCTGCATGCCGCCGTGGCTCATCTGGCGCACGGCGGTCGGCTGGAACACCATTACCTCGCCGTGTAAGGTCCCCAGGAGTTCGATGCGCTCGGAGTCCCGCTTGTTTTCTTCCGGGGCCATTGGCTCGAAATTATAGCGTAGGCCTCCCCGTTGACGTAGGTGAGGATGGGCAGCCGCCGCGTGGCCGGATCGAGTTGCAGCATCTGCAACACCTGGCACGCCTCGTCGTCATCCGGGGCGAAACACAACACCACGAGGTCGGGACGCCGCTGGCGGATGGCGGCATACGGCGTCTCGCTCTTGTCGAGGAAGTCGACGCGGAACCGGTTGGTCCCGAGCATCGGCTCGATCCCGATCAGTGCCTCCGGACCCGCGCCAACGACCAGGGCTCGCGGCATTACGCTGCTGTCGACCTGTGCATGGACGGGTCTCATGTGCGCCTCCTTCTGCCGGTGGTATCTACAAGATTCGCGCCAGACAGAAATGGTGCGTTTCCTACAGAAATAGACGTGCGCCGTGGTCAAAAGGTGACACAGCTCGTCACTGGCGCCGACAAGAAGTGGCAGGTAGGTCTCTTTTAGGGACGAGTGGCGGCCTTCTTCTCCTTGATCGCCTGCTCGAGCTGCGGGTTTACTCTGAACCCCGACTTCTTCGCTTCCTTTAACGACGCTTCAGCTTCGCCGATCCGGTTGGTCTCCAGGTAGACGACCGCGAGGTTACTGTGGGCTTCGCCGAATTGACTGTCGACGGCGATGGCGGCCTTGTACTCCCGCTCGGCCTCAGCGAGCTTGCCGGAGCGAAAGTACGCGCTGCTCAGGGAGAGGGAGACCCACGGCGGCACGGTGGCGTCGATGATCATGCCGCTGCCCCTGGTCGCGGCGTTCTGCACGTCGCGCCGCTGGTTGTTCAACTGGCGCAACAGGTTCTGCTGTTGCGCGGTGGGCGGCATGAGGTTTACTTGCCGGATCTGCTCGTCGATTTCGGTCAGGCGGTCCTGGCGGTTACGCTGCGCATCCTGCTGGTTCGAGAACTGCCGTCCGGCGGATGAGAGTATCTGGACATCTGGCCGTCTTTACAAGTGAGGTCTGCGGGTCGGAGTTCTGGTTCATGAACTCTAGGGATTAGCCTCGATGAACACACAGGATACGGTAGCGTTCGCCCTGAGTGAGATTAACGCTAGCTTCTCCGACCCTGGCCTAACGCTGGTGGTTCTGGCAAGAAAATGCCGACGATCCCCTTGGCACCTGTCCCGAACATTGAGCCGCTTCGACGGCCTGGGATTCGCAACGAGGCTACATCTCATTAGGACAAGCGAGGCGAGGCGGCTACTGTCCACGAGCCAGCTGACCGTAAAAGAGATCGCAGCAGCGGTTGGATATTCGTCTGCGAAGCATCTGTGCCGGCACTTCCGACGGCGATTTAGCGTTACTCCTTCTGAGGCGAGAGCCCTGGCGTGTCAAGTTTCTTCGGACCAATCGCTACTGGCCTGTGCAAGAACGGACCCCATCTGACAAGAACTAACCCCATTACGTGGTTGGCCGGCAGAAGACCAGGCCATATCATCCGACCTCAATCTCCAGATTGACAACTAAAGGAGGGCAACAATGAAGCGGTCACTTCGGTTTTTAGTCGCGTCACTGATAGCGACAGCCGTTTTCGTGGCGGTGTCGGACAGGTCGGTTGAGGCACGGCGAAATCTGTGCTACGTCATGGACGTTACCTACTTTGATGATTCCTCCTGTTCCAACGTGGTCGGCGGTGTGTCGAACGACTGCAACGGCCAAACCGTGTACAGCTGGGGCAGTGCGACTTCGCAATACCAGTGGCAGAAAGATGGCGGGAGTATCTGCGGCTGCAGCGGAGGGGATTGGTCCACTGGCGGAACTGTCGGGTGCAGCCGGTAGCCAGCACAGGTCATGACACCACCAAGGTTTCCACTCAGACGCGGGGCCTTTCGCGCCGCGTCTGAGCTTGCCGTGAACGTAACAATGGCCGTCGCCGCCGTAGCGGCGTCGGTGTTTCTGATTCATCGGCTAGTCACCGAGCCCGCGCCTCGCCAAGCGCCGTCGGTCGTCTACGACCAATCGGAACAACTACCTCAAGGTCTGCCAAGCTCGGTATTTGAATCGCAGCGTGTGGCCCTTCTGCATGTGCGAAGCACCTGTGTTTATTGCACAGAGAGCATGGCATTCTATCGAACGCTGGCAAAGCAGCGCGCGCCGGGTACCAAGGTCGTTGTCGTTGGTGAAGAGTCTGAAGACATCCTCACAGACTACTTAGAAAAACACGGGCTGAAGGCTGATCAGCTCGTTCGGATTGAACCAGGCTACTTTCGCAATTCCACCACCCCGCTAGTGGTAGTGACTGATTCGGGACGCACAGTGCTCGGGTCATGGCTTGGGATGCTCGACCAAAAACGAGAGCAAGAAGTCTTAAGGCTGATCAGCCAGTAGAGGGCTGCAGCAGTGTGCTGACGGAGAGAGCGCGCGAACGATCTGTGGTTGCGGCTGGAGCGAAAGGCGACCCTCACTTTCTGATGTTCTGCCTCCCCTTGATAGCCTGCTCGAGCTGCGGGTTCACCCGGAAGCCGACTCTCTTGGCGCTGGCCAGCGCGGCCTCGGCGTCAGGGATCCGGCCCGTCTCGAGGTAGACCACGGCGAGGTTGTTGTACGCCTCGCCGGACTTGCGGTCGGCGTCGATGGTGGCCTTGTACTCGCGCTCGGCATCGGCTAACTTGCCCAATCGGAAGTACGCGCTGCCGAGCGATAACGACACCCAGGCCGGCACCGCTGCTTCGATCGTGACGCTACTACCTCGGGCGATTGCGTCCTGTAGCTGGCGCTTTCGATCCTGCAATTGTCGGATTTGCTCCTGCGCTTGCAGCGTTACTGGCCCGGATTGCACTTGGCGGATCATCTCATCGATCTCAGTGACCCGATCGTTGCGGTAACGTTGGGCATCCGCTTGATTGGAAAACTGTCGGCCGACCTGCGCCCGATACAGATCGCGGCAGCGGACGAGCGCGGAAATTGCCGAGACGTATTGCTTGAGCGCCAAATGCGCCCGGCCAAGGCCGTAGAAGGGCGCCTCGAAGCCGGGATCGAGCTCGGCGGCGCGCTGGAAGTGCTTCACTGCAGCTTCAAAGGCTTCACTGCGCATTTGTTCCCAGCCGAACCGGTTCTGGGCGCGCGCCTGTTCCCGCTCGACCGGAGACTGCGCTGACAGCGCCGGCGTGATGATCAGATACATGGTGGCGAGACCAGCCAAGATGCGCATGACGGACTCCTTCAAGAAAAAACCCCGCGAGCCGTCATGGGCTCGCGGGGCTGACGATAGCTGAATTCCGTCTGGCTCGCCAAGAGCCCGGAATCGGTGCGGCGTTAGAACAGCAGCTTCACACCAAACCGCGCCTGGAGGGGCGCCTGGAAGAAGTTGTTCATCAGAAACCGCGGGTCCTTCGCTACGTTCTGCGACGAAATCAACGAGGCCATCGTCTGACGTCCGCTGTAGAACGCCGTCTCGTCAGGAATCACGCCGCCGCTGTACTGATAGGTCGAGAACTTCGAGATGGCCGTGTCCTGGTTGAGCAGGTTCAGCACGTTGAAGCTCAACTGCACTTCCCGGGTGCCGAGCTTGAACCCGTGCTGCACGAGGAAGTCGGTCTGGGAGAAGGCGTCAGTGCGGCCATCGCTGCCTCGGCCGAGGTACTGCACGGGCAGTGTGTTTGGCGGATAGACGCCAATCTCACGCGTCACCGGCAGGCCGCTGGCGACATATTGGTTCACGCCGATGCTCGTCCCGAAGCCGAACTGGTAGATGAACTGCGTCTTGAACTGGTGCGGCCGATCGGTGGGGAGCAAGCCCAAGGTCGGCTTGCCGCCGTCTTGGAACATCATCAGCGGATAGTCATAGAGCCGGCCGACGTTGGGGCTGGTGCGGCCGTTCTCGTCCGACTGCGACAGGCCCGAGTAGTTGCCATACAAACGGCTCCATAAGTAGCTTGTGCGGAGGTACCAGTTGTTCGACATCCGCTTGTCGAAGGCGAACTCGACGCTGTCGTAATCGCGCACGGGCTTGGGCATGGCGACGTCTGGGTGGACATACGCCAGCGAAGTGAGCCCTTCGCCAGGGTTGGCGATGATGTAGATTTCGTTGCCCTGGGCGTCAAGCGAGCCAGTGTCTTCGATGGCGCGGTCGATCTGCTTGTGCACGTAGCGCACGCCCAGGGCCATGACGTCATTCAGCTGGTGATCGACGCTGAACGTGGCTTCCTGCTGCCGCATGGGCTTCAGGTCTGGGTCGATCGCGTCGGCGCCGAACGACGGGTGACGGAAGTCCACCGGGCCGCGGAGCAGGCGTCCCGGGCACGCCGGCGGGCAGTTGGCGCTCGCCGTCAGGTTCGTGTAGTCGAACGTGTCGAGCGTGTAGTAGTACTCGAGCCACTTGTCGCCGCCGAACGAACCGCGGGGCAGTTCGAGCTTGAAGATGTCGTAGAAGACACCCCACGAGCCGGCGACCTTCCACTTGCCGTCGCCCTTGACGTCGTAGGCGAAGCCGGCGCGGGGCGCGAGCTTGGTCGCGAAGCCGAACTCGACACCGAATTCAGGAATGTCAGCACCCGTCGTGTAGGTCGGCACCTTCTCCTGCTCGGTGCGCAGGCCAAGATTCACCGTCAGCTTGTTGTTGATGGTCCAGGAGTCCTGGATGAACAGGCCGAGGACGTTCATCTTGATGTCGCCTTCGGTGATGAAGCCCTGCTTGGGCTTCACTCCGTTGCTGCGGACCTGGTAGTAGCCGTAGGTGCCGCGCGTGGTCGGATCGCTGGAAACCAATTGCGTGTTCCAACGGAGGCGGACCAGGTTGTTCGCCTCGCCGCTCAGCACGTTGTTGCCGAGGCGATCGTACTGCACGCCGAACTTGACCTGGTGAGCGCCCCCCAGGTTGCCGTACACGGTGCCATCAGCCTGGAAGTACAGACGCGTCTGCTGATCGCGGGTGCTCTTGGCATTGGACGGGATGTTCTGGTAGCCAGTCGATTGGCGCAGATTGGCCGGCACTTCAGGGAACGACAGGTTGTTGCCGGTCGAGAAGATAATGCGTGGGACTTCCGGCACGTTCTCGTCGTAGACGTCCGAGAAGCGATAGCCGCCCTTGATGCCGAAGAACAGCTTGGGCGAGACGACCCAGTCCAAGTTTCCCGCATACGAATAGTTGGGGAACGTCGTGCTCTTGGAATAGTTCGTGCCGGCGGCGTCGGTGCCAGCCAGCGCGGGCAGCAGGCCATCTTCTTTGCGCCAGCTGTTGTTGTAGGCGATCCGTCCGCGCACGTTGTTGCTCAACTGCGTGGTGATGTTCCCGGTGATGTTATGGGTCGTGATGTTCTGATCCTCGTTGAACGCGTTCGCAGAGGGGTTGTTCGCCGTCGACGCGCTGACGACGCGCTCGGTGTTGGTGATGGCCGGCTGATACGCACCAAAGAACCATGCGCGCCCCTTCGCCACTGGGCCGCCAACGGCGAACCCAGGCTCGATCCGGGTCTCGTCGTCCTTGGGATAGCTTACGTACTCCGCGGTGGTCGCCGGATTGGTCAAGCTGGCCCGCAGGGTGGGACGGCGGGCACCCGCCAGGGAGCTGCCCTGGAACTGGAAGCCGGCGGTGCCAGTGAAGTTATCGGTGCCGCTCTTCGTGATGACGTTGATCACACCACCCGTGGCGCCGCCGAACTCGGCCGTGTAGCCGCTCGACTTGACCTGGACTTCTTCGACGAAATCGGCAATCAGGTTCGTACCCGAGGTGCCGTGCTGAATGTCGGTGGTCTCGATACCGTCGATGATGTAGCGGTTCTCGCCGGCGCTGGCGCCGTCAATCGACAGACCACCGAGCTTGTTTTCCTGGTTGGCGCCGGGCGCCTGCGTCACCAGACTGGTGAAGTCGCGGCCCTGCGGCAGCAGCTCGAGCTGCTCGGCGCGGATGTTGGTCTGGCGCGCGCTCTGGCGCACGTCGACCAGCGGCGTTTCCGCCGTGACCGTGACCGTCTCCGCGACGCCGGCGAGCGGCAGGGCGAAGTCGACCTTCTTGATCTGGCCGAGGCCGACGCGGACCTCGAACACTTCCTTGGCCACAAAGCCCTGGAGGTTCGCGCTCACACGGTAGTTACCGGGAGCGAGGGACGGGAAGCGGTAGACACCAACTGCGTCGGTCACCGTCGACGTGACCCGACCGTTGTTATCAGCTTCGACAGTGGCGCCCGGAAGGACGGCACCGGATGCGTCCTTGACGACGCCTTCAATCGAGCCACGCTGTTCCTGCGCCCATGCGGGAGCAACCAGTGCGCCGATCAGTAACAGTATTGCGAAAGGTCTTGCGAACATTACCTTTCCTCCTTTGGAAAGCACACGACAACACAACAGGGAAGAGTCAATCGCGTTGACGCCAGAGTCGCTGCGTCAACGATTCCCGGTACACCGGGAATTACTGAATGGTAGTTCAAGGCAGGGGCAAAAAGTGGGGCAGATATGCAAAAAATGGTGACAAAGTGCACGAAATCAGGAGTCGTTTCGTGACTCGGCTGGGGGTTTTCCGCGAATTTACTGGGGTTTTTTGAACGTTCGTTTGATATCATTTCTTTTCTGATGCCCCCCGCCGGTCGCTCCTCCCACCACGTCGTGATTTTGGGGGCCGCCCGCACCCCGATTGGCAAGTTCGGGGGCGCCTTCAAGGACACCCACGCCGCCGAGCTTGGCGCCGTGGCGGCGCGGGCCGCCCTGGCGCGCGCCGGCGTGGCCGCCGGCGAGATCGAGGAAGTGCTGATGGGCCACGGCCGCCCGGCGGGCACCGGGCCGAACCCGGCCCGCCAGGTGGGCCACCGCACCGGCGTGCCGGACGCGGCTCCGGCCTACACCATCAACAAGGCCTGTGCCGGCGGCATGCAGGCCGTGGCGTCGGGCGCGCAGAGCATCCTGCTGGGCGAGTCGGCGGTGGTCCTCGCCGGCGGCATCGAGAACATGAGCCGCACGCCTTATCTGATCGACGCGGCAGACGCGCGCTGGGGCCACAAGATGGGGCACTTCCAGTTCGTCGACGCGATGTACCGCGACGGCTTCCAGGATCCGCTGTCGGGGCTCATCATGGGCGAGACGGCGGAGGTGCTGGCGCGCCAGTACGGCATCACCCGCGAGCAGTCGGACGCCTTTGCGCTCGACAGCCAGCGCAAGGCCGAAGCGGCGCAGAAGGCCGGTCACTTCGAACGCGAGATCGCGCCGGTGAGCGTCAGCGAGCGCGGCAAGGACACCGAGATCCGCGCCGACGAGCATCCTCGGCACGGCTCGACCATCGAGTCGCTGCGCAAGCTGCGCCTGACATTTCCCAAGGTCGAGGGCCACGAGGGCATCATCACGGCCGGTTCGGCGTCGGGCATCACCGACGGCGCCGCGGCCCTGGTCCTGGCCTCGTCTGAGTACGCCGAGGCGCGCGGCCTCACGCCGCTGGCGCGCATTGTCGGCTGGGCGAGCGCCGGCGTCGACCCGCGCATCATGGGCATTGGCCCGGTGCCGGCCATCGCCAAACTGAAACAACGCACCGGCCTGGACATCGGCGATTTCGACCTCGTCGAGATCAACGAGGCCTTTGCCGCGCAGGTGCTCGCCGTGTTGAAGGACGTGCCGATCCCGGCGGAAAAACTGAACGTGAACGGCGGCGCGATTGCGCTGGGGCATCCCATCGGCTGCACCGGCGCGCGCATCATCGTCACGCTGCTGCACGAGTTGATGCGCCGCGGCCAGAAGCGCGGCCTGGCCACGCTGTGCGTCAGCGGCGGCATGGGCATGGCAATCGGGATCGAGATCCTGTGACGGTAAGGCCACAAAGACACGGAGACGCAGAGAAGACCAATTCCTTTCTTTCAGTCAGGCATTTAAGAAAAGGTCTTCTTTGTGTCTTTGTGCCTCTGTGGCCAATTCGTGGAGTTATTTCTTGAGAATTGCAGTTATACCCGGCGACGGTATTGGCAAGGACGTCACCGCCGAAGCGGTCAAGGTGTTGCAGGCCACCGGCGCGGCGTTCGGGCGGCGGTTCGACCTGGTCCACCTGCCGTGGAGCGCGGATCACTTCCTGAAGACCGGCGAGACGCTGCCGACGAATAGAGAGGTGTAGATCTCGGTGGTCGCCGTATCATTAA
>CAYGMD010000046.1:0-17910 GCA_964350785.1 uncultured Acidobacterium sp.
CATCACCTGGCTGGTGAAGGCGCGGCCGCCGACCACGAACACCTTGCGGTCGTACTGCTTCAGCTTCTCGACGAGGGTGATGAAGTCGCTGTCGCCGCCGACGATCACGAAGGCGTTGATGTGGGAGTGGGTGAACGCCATCTCGAGGGCGTCGAGGGCGAGGTTGATGTCGGCGCCGTTCTTGTCGCCGCCGGGCGTCGGCACGCGCTGGACGAGGCGCACCGCATGCTGGGCCATGGCGCGGCCGTAGTCGCCGGATCGCTTCCAGTCGCCGTAGGCGACCTTGGTGATGATCTCGCCGCGTTCCTTGATGGCTTCGAGCACGGCGCCGATGTCGAACTGGAGGCCGAGCGTGGTCTTGACGCCGATCTCGACGTTGTCAAAGTCGATGAAAACGGCGATCTTGAGTCTTTGATCTGACATGTAGTCCTTGCGAATGCGTCGGGAGTCGGGAATCGGGAAACGGGAGTCGAATGGATTCCGTCTCTTAATCCCGGGTGCCGATTCCCGGTTCCCGGCAGGTTCGAATGGCGTGGAGGCTTGGGGCGTGGCCAGAGTGGCTGATGTTGCAAGCCACCAAGTCTGCATGCCTCCGAGGGGTCACCGGGAGGTGTTGCTACAGTATACCTGTCGGCATGGCGGTTGCAGTAACGAAAGCCGGAGTATGCAAATGATGTCAAAGTGCACACGAAACAGGTCGCTTTTCGCCGTCCTCGCGGCCCTGGCCGTGTGGAATCTTCCCGGCTCAACCGTAAATGTGTCGGCCGAGGGCCAGAAGCCCGAGGTCCAGCGCCTGTTCCAGTCGGGCGCGTACGAGCAGGCGGTCGAGTCGGCTCGCGACGCCGACCCGGCGTCGACCTATCTCGCCGCGCAGGCCTTGTTGCGGTTGGAACGCACCGAGGCCGCCATGGCGGAACTCGCCCGGCTGCGGGGCAGCGACCAGCCCGGCTGGCGGCTGACCGCCGAATCGGGCGAAGCGCTCGCGGCCAACGACGCCGGCCGCGCCGTCGACCTGGCGCGCCAGGCCACCGAGGCCGATGGCGGCAACGCCATGGCGTTCTATCAACTGGGGCTGTCGGCCAGCAAGGCCTCGGACTGGGGCACGGCCGCCTGGGCGCTGACCAGGGCCATCGAGCTCAAGCCCGACTTCGCCTACGCGCACTACTACGCGGCGCTCGTGCACCAGCGCCAGCGGCAACTGCCGTCGGCGGCGCAGCACTTCGAGGCGTTCCTGCGCCTCGCCCCCGAAGCGCCCGAGCGCCAGGCGGTGCAGGCGATCATGCGCAGCTTGAAATAGTGCCAGAAGGCCGGCACTTCAGTGCCGGCGGAACGGAAGTTCCGCCCTCCCGGTTAGAAGATATGCCCGATCCCGAAGTACCAACGGCCTGCGCGCAGGCTGTTGGCTTCGCGGGATCGGGTGGCCGCCAGCGACGACCCCGGAATGCCGAAGTCGACCCGCAGCATGCCAACCGGCGTGTTGAAGCGCAGGCCCGCGCCGTAGCCGATCTCCAACGATCCCCACTTGAACGTTTCGTCCCGGCCGAACACCTCGCCGGCGTCGACAAAGCCGACGGCCGACACCCACCGGTGCAGCGGAAAGCGCACCTCCTGGTTGAAGACCAGCAGGGTCTCACCGCCAAACGGCACGCCGTCGGATCCGCGCGGGCCCAGGCTGTCTTCGCTGTAGCCGCGCACCGAGGTGGCGCCACCGGCGCGGAACCGATCGTCCAGGAACAAGTCGTCAGGACCGAACTTCTTGCCGGCCTGCACGCGCGTGGCCAGCACCGCGCGGCCAAGCGGGACGAACACGAACTGCTGCACGAGGGTCTTGAGGTTGCTGACGTCCGACCCGAGCCACAGCGCCGACTGATCCAGCGACACCGACGAGAACGTGCCCTGACGCGGCGCCAGCGGGTCGCCGCGGCGATCGAGCAGGGCGGCCAGGTTCAGCGTGGCCACGTTCGAGACGAAGTCGAGCGGCAGCGGATCGTTGCCGGGATCGGGGTCAAACGTGTGGCCCCGCTCGAAGCGGTAGCCGTAGACAATCTGCGCGCCGCGCAGCCGCCAGCGCTGGTCGGCGCTGATCCCCTGCACGTCGTTGGTGGCCAGTACCTCCTGCCCCGCTTCGTCGCGAATCAGGTCTCGCTGCAGGTAGCCGTAAAGGCTCGACCGCGCCCGCCAGCCGAACAACCGTGACGTGGCCAGGAACAACGTCGCGTCGCGGCTGTCGTTCTGGTACATCCCGAACGCGCCGAACGTCAGCGCCCGGCCAAACAGGTTGGCGGTCTTGAGTTCGGCGACGACGCCGAGGTTGCGCGTGCTCGTGAACTCGTCGAACTCCAGCTGGCGATCGCCTTCGAGCTGGAAGCCGTAACGGAACGACCACGCCGGATACTCCTGCACCGCGACGCGCGCCGTCACCGGCTGCACGCCGTTCACGGGCGCGCCGATCGGCAGCGGCTGGATGTCGACCAGGCGGAAGACGTTGGTGTCGTAGAGCCGCTTGCGGGCCAGGGCCCACTCGTCGAGATTGACGGGCTTGCCCAGCTCGAAGCGCAACGCCTCGGTCAGCACGTCCCCGCGCGTGACGCCGCGGCCGCTGATCTCGACATCCCGCAAGACCTGCTGCACGCCCTCGGTGATCGCAAACGTCAGCGTCACGGTGTCGTCGGCGGCCACCGCCGGCAAGACCTCGACGTCGGCGGCGGTGAAGCCGGTGTCGCGGTACTCCCGCTCGACGCGGGTGCGCGCGGCGTCGATGGCGGCGGCCACGTACGGCGCCGGCGGCGCCAGGCCGGCGGCCTTCTGCACGGCCGGCAGGCGCTGGTCGGCGACGCCGGCAAACTTGAGCGCGGTGATCTGCGCGCGCGGCCCCTCGACAATCACCATCGGCAGCACCCCGGTGTCGCCGTCGATCGTCAACGGCCCGCCCTCGACGGTCGCCTTGAGAAAGCCGGCCTCGTTGTAGGCGGTCAACAGCACCTGCTCGGCCACCGCGCGATCGAGCCAGGCTTCGACGGTGAGGCCGGCGGCGGCAAGCTCGGCCATCAGCCGATCGCTCGCCACTTCCTGGTTGCCGGTAAAGCGAATCTCGCGGCCGCTGAGGCCGACGCCGGCGGTCACGGCTATGCGCAGCCGCTTGGTGCCGGGCGCGGGCCGGTCGAGCGTGCCGACGACGACGCTGCCCAGTTCGTTCAGCCCGACCAGGTGGCGGCGCACCCGGTGCGTGAGGTCATCGATCAGGAACTGGTCGAACGTGTTGCGGTGCCAGGCCTCTTCCAGCTCGGCGATCAGGCTCGACGGCAGGGTGGCGCCCGACACTTCCAGGATCGTGCGCGGACCGCGATCGACGCGGTACTCGACCGCCACCATCGCGCTCCCCGGCTCTTCGACCCGGCGGGTGCGCACGCGCGCCTCGAAATAGCCCTGCGCCTTGAAGCGATCGCGCACGCGATCGACGTCGCGCTGCAACACCAGGAAGTCGAAGGGGTCGCCGGGGTCGAGCGAGATCTGGTCACGCACTTCCCGCTCGATGGCCGGCTCGACGCCGATGAAGGTGATGGCCGACACGGTGGGCCGGACCCGGCGCTCCGACGGGCGCTGCCCGGGACCGCCGCCGAACGTGATCTGGTGCCGGATGCCGAGGCTGAGGGTGTCGTTGTCGCGCGACACCGCCCGCACTTCGACGGTGGGCCGCACGAAGTAGCTGACGATGTAGGTGGTCTTGCCGCTCTCGCGCAGGTTCTGCGACACCGTGAATTCCACCTGATCGCTCAGGCGTTTGGACAACGTCAGGCGGGTCGTCGGGTCGGTGCGGTTGGTGCCGACCACCGGGTCGCCGTCGCGGAAGTCGCGGTCCTCGAAGTCGGTTTGCTCGACGCGGAAGGCGTCGAGCCCAATCGCGCGGCCGGTCACGCCGAGCAGGTCGGCCGACAGCAGCGTCAGCGCGGTGCCGGTCGTGTTCTGGCCGACCAGCATGGTCGCGATCTCCTCGGGCGTCATCGAGCCGTCTTCCGACGCCAGGTCGAGCGCGGGTCGTTCGAGCGTGCCGGTCAACGTCATGATGACGTTGCCCCCGCCGCCGCTGAGCGGCGCCTCGGCCACGATGTTGAACTCCGGGTGGATGTGGCGCAGGTCGGTGAACGATATGTCGCCGCGCGTGATGCGGAAGGTGCGGCCCGCCAGGAACAGCTCGCCGCCCTCGCGCAGCGTGACGCGGCCGTCCATGCCCGGCGACGCCACCGTCCCGACCACGCGCAGGTTGGCGCCGGCCTCGAGGCGGCCGTAGTTGTTGTCGACCGTCATGTCCTCACTGGTCGTCACCACCAGGTTGAGGCGAAGCCGCTCGAGGTACGGCTGCTGGACGGTCGGTGACACCGGCAACGTGGCCCGCCGCGCCAGCGACGCCAGCGTGATGGTCTCGGTATAGGCGCTCTGCACGACCCGGATGTCGCCGGTGATCGACGGCGCCTTCGGATCGGGCCGGTACGTCACCAGCGCGTCAACCTCGCTTCGCAGGCCGCGAATCAGCTCGAGCGCGACGCCCTGCGCCTGGATGTCGACCGCGCCGCCGACGATGGCCAGGCCCTCGACCGTGAGGCTGCCGTCGAGCGCCAGCGCGCCGCCGTTGGCCAGGCCGCGAATGCCGCTCAGCACCAGCCGCTGGCCGTCGAGCAGGATCGGCCCGTTCAGTTCCGACAGGATGAGCCGCGGCTCGGCCAGCGCCACCTCGGCGTTCCGCAGCGTCAGCGCCCCGTCGAACCGCGGCCGCGACACGGTGCCCTGGATCCGGGTGTCCAGGTTGGCGTTGCCGTCGAACGCAAGCGTGCTGACAAACGCCGACAGCACGCGCAGGTCGAGCAGGCCCGTCACCGACAGGTCGAGCGGCGGATCCTCGGCGGCAAAGCCCACCGAGCCGTCAATCACGAGCGGATTGTTGGCGACCGACCACGAGATGTCGGCCACCGCCAGCGTGCCGCGCGCAAACTCGACGCGCGATGGCCGCTGCTGCTCGACCGGGATGCCCGAGAAGGTGAACTTCGCGGCATCCACCGTCAGCTCGCCGGTGAGCGCGCTCAACTCCAGCACGGGCACCGCCGCCCGGGCGCTGGCCGAGAAACTGCCGACCACGCCGCCGCTCGCCACGTCGCCGGTAATGCGCGACACGATCAGCGACTCGCCCTGCAGCACGCCGTCGACGTTGAGGTTGGTGACCGCGGCCGGACCGCCGCCCCAGTTGAACGTGCCGGCCGTGAGCGTGAGCGTCGCCAGCGTGCCGGCGCGGCTGCCGTTCGAGCGCACGTCCACGGTCATGGCGCCCGAACCATCGAAGGTCACCGGCACGCCGAAGGCGCGGCCCATGCGGATGGCGTCCTGGAAGTCGCCGGCAAACTGCCCCTGGAAGGCGCCGTCGAGCCGCGTGTTCCACTCGCCCGTTGCCGTCAGCCGCCCCGAACCGATCCGGACATTCAGGTCCTTCAGCGCGACATCGTCCCCGCGCAGGGTGAGGCTGGCCGGCGCGTTGAGCGTGACCGGCACGCCGCCGATGCCGGCGTCGAGCTCGGTCAGGTTGACGACGGCAACGCGATCGCGGGCGTCGGCGAGCCGGCCCGAGGCGGTGACGCTGCCGCTGGCAAAGCCGAGGATCTCGGACGGGACGGCGTCGAGAAACGGCGACAACCGCGCCAGCTCCAGGCGATCGAGCACGGCGGTCGCGCGATAGTCATAGGGCGAGGCGGTGGCGATGTCGGCGTTGACGAGCGCGCCGATTGACGGCAACCGGACGACGACCCGCGCCTGGTCGCCCATCAGGTCCGCGGTCAGGTCGCCGGCGCCGATCACGGTGCCGGCCTTGCCGCCGGCGAGCGAGAAGTCGACGCGGGCCTGGCCGCGCGGCCGCGCCGTGGTGCCGGTGCCGTCGAACCGCATCGAGAAGGTGGCCTGCGTGTCGTTCGGCGCCAGCACGCTGCCCTGCCAGGTGAGCCGATCGCCCTTGAGGTTGGCGGTGTAGGCGCCGGTTTCCCACGCGTAGCGCACGCGGCCGTCGAGAACCCCCGCGCCCTGGCGCAGTTCGAGCGAGGTGACGTCGATGTCGGCGCCCGTCACCATCGCCTTGACGGTGGCGCTGTCGAGCGGCTGGCCGGCCCACGTCAAGGTGGTGCCGTTGATCGTGGTGTCGAGCGTGTAGTCGTCGAAGGTGCCGCCGAGGATCGCGGTGGCCCGCATCGGCCCGATGACGCGCCACGCCTCGGGGACATCGGCCTGCAGTTCCTCGGCGTGCGGCGCGTCGACCGTGAAACTGCCGGTCCATGTCCCGCCGGCGATGTCGGCGACGGCCTGGCCGGCGATCGTCGCGGTGCCCTGGCGGACGTCGATGGCGGTGATGTCGGCACGGCGCGTGTCGGCGACCACGTGCGCGGCCGCCCGCACGCGCCCCAGCAGGGGCACGTCGACCGCGTCGCCGGTCACCTGCGTCTCGACCTCGGGAAACTTGTAGGAGCCCGCCAGCGTCATGGGCACGTCGATCGCGCCGTGGACATCGGCGGCGACCTCGGGCACGGGGAAGCCGAGCGTGGCCAGGCTGCGCGCCGCGTCGGCGACCTCGCTCACCCGCGCATGCGCCGGTCCCGTCATCGTCGACAGCAGCGCCGACTGCCGGTTGATGCGGCCCGCCATGCGGCCGTCGATGGTGAGGCCGGGCAGCCGGTGGTCGTGATCGAACTGGTAGTTGTCGCCCACGATCGTGGCCCGGATGGTGCCGGTCAGCGGCACGTGGTTCGGCTTGGTGCGGCCCGCCGCGCGGTTGGTGATCGTGTACCGGGTCGGCGCGCCGAACTCGAAGGTGCCGCTGCCGTCGAAGCCCGCGGCAATGGCCTGGGGGCTGACGTCGGCGAGGTCGAGGGCGGCTTGCGCGTCGAGTCCCCGCCAGCTGGCGGCGGCCTTGCTGACGCCGTTGCGGCCCCACGGCACGTTGAAGTCGGCGCGGATCTCGCCGCCCGAGCGCGGCGCGATCGTCAGCTGCGTGCCCGAGAACGATTCCAGCGTGGCGAGCACGGGCCCCGCCAGGGTGAGCTCGCGCTCGCGGCCGAGGGCGAGCGTGGTGCTCGACACGCGCAGCGCGGTCACGAAGTTGCTGGTCGGGCCGGTGATGGTGCCGTCGATGGCGACCAGGCCGCTCACCGGCACGGGCGGCGGCGGCACCCATTTCGTGGCGTGCTCGAGATCGACCGTGCCCGTGAGCGCCAGTTCGAGGCGCGGCGAATCGAGCACGCGGTGAATCGGCCCGCTCAGGACGGCGTTCAGTTCCGACGACACGAGGCGGGCGGCCTGCAGCGAGACGTTGGCGCCGTCGAAGGTCATCACCGTGTCGAAGGGCGCGATGGTCAGGGTGCGCTCGCGCAAGCGCACGGCGAGTGGACCGCGCACGGCGAAGGCGCCTTCGGCGCCGAGCAGGCCGTGGGTGAGTTCCGACTCGATCCGCGGGATGGTGACGCCCCAATCGCGCACCGTGTCGACGTACTGCACGTCGAGCCCGCGCAGCGTGAGGCCCTGGAGGTCGAAGCGGCGCGGCGACTCGGGCGTCGGCTGCCTGGAGCCCGGCGGCAGGTTCACCACGTCGTGGGCGTCGCGGAAGATGTCGACGATGCCGTTTTCGATGGTGAGGTGATCGATGGCGAGGCGGCCGCGGTACACCATCCACGGCAGCGTGACCTCGATGCGGCTGGCGACCAGGAACGGCCGGTCGTCGTGGCCCCTGGCCGCGAGGCGCACGTCGGTGAGCGTGATGCGGCGGGTGATCGCGTTATAGGCCAGGTCGTTCGCGCGGAGCGTCAGGTCGTAACGGGTCACGAAGTCGGTGGCCCAGGCGAGGGCGCGGCCGCGGGCCCAGGGGGTATGGATGGCCAGGAGCACGGCCAACAGGCCGGCAGCGGCGATCGCCGCTGGAATGACTACCCCTCGCCGGACCCAAACCCTCACATATCGATTCTAGTCTCGCAAGTGCGATACCATTCGTCCCGTGGAGGATCAGCTCATGCGTATGAAGTCATGGCTCAAGGTCGGGCTCGGCGCCGTCCTGAGCCTGGTGACGAGCGCGGCGGGCATGGCCCAGGCACCAGCGGAATTGAAGGTTGGTGACATGGCCCCCGCGTTCTCGGCGCCCGGATCGGACGGCAAGACCCACACGCTTGCGGAATCGAAGGGCAAGCAGGCGGTGGTGCTCGCGTGGTTCCCGAAGGCCTTTACCGGTGGTTGAACGGCTGAATGCAAGTCGCTCCGTGAGAGCGGCGATCTCATCCGGCAATACAACGTCGCCTATTACATGATCAGCACCGACACGCTGGAGGACAACACCAAGTTCGCCCAGATGCACGAGGCGGACTATCCGATCCTGAGCGACGTGACCAAGGAGATCGGCACCAAGTACGGCGTCCTCGGCGCGACCGGCATGGCCCGGCGCTGGACGTTCTACATCGGCCCGGACGGCAAGATTCTCCACATCGACAACGCCGTGAAACCCGCGTCGTCCGGCCCCGACATGGTCGCCAGGCTCGCCGAGTTGAAGATCGCGAAGCGTAAGTAGCGTCCGGCTTTTTTGGCCGCCATGGCCGCGCAGCGGCGACGGTGGCAGCCGGCTTGATTAGACAATCACCGGCCTGGTCCGCAGCAACGGCGCGGCCAGGTCGGCCCTTCCCGCCATTGTCACGGCGCGTCTCCCGCACATTTTCCGAACGGCCGGGGCATTTATTTTTCGCGCGCCGTGTCTCCAAATGTCTTGACACTGCGCCCGGCCCCCCTTAATGTCCGCGACGGATGCCCGGCATCTCTTCTGTCAATCCGTCGAACATCAGGGAGACGAACATGCGTCGAGTTGTGTTGTGCGCAGCAATCCTCTGTGTTGCGGTGTTCATGGCGTCACGAACGGCCAGCGCCCAGGCGTCCATCGCCGGCGTTGCGAGAGACGGCTCCGGCGCCGTGCTGCCCGGCGTGACGGTGGAGGCCTCGAGCCCGGCGCTGATTGAAAAGGCGCGCACGGTCGTGACCGACGGATCCGGACAGTACAAGATCGTCGACCTCAGCCCCGGGCGCTACCAGGTGGTGTTCACGCTCGCCGGCTTTAAGACGGTGCGGCGGGAGGACGTCGTGCTCGAAGGCACCTTCACGGCGCAGATCAATGCCGCGCTCGAAGTCGGCGCCCTCGAAGAGTCGGTCACGGTCACCGGCGCCACGCCGACGGTGGACGTGACCAACAACCGGACGCAGTTCGTGGCCAACCGCGACATCCTCGACTCGATTCCGACGCCCATCCGCAACACCCCGGCCCGTGCGCTGCTCCTGCCGGGCACGACGGTGACGCCGTTCGTGCTGGGGCAATACAGCATGAGCGTGCACGGCTCGAACACCGCCGACATGGTGATCGCCATCGACGGCCTGCGCGTGAACAACCTGTGCGGCAGCGGCCAGTACAGCGGCTTCTACATGAACGACGCCAGCATCCAGGAGGTCACCTTCACGACCGGCGCCGAGTCGGCCGAAATGCAGAACGGCGGCCTGCGCATCAACAGCACGCCGAAGGATGGCGGCAACCGGTTCTCCGGCACGCTCTTCGCCTACGGCATGAACGGCGGGCTGCAGGCCGACAACCGCTCGGACGAGGTGAAGGCCGCCGGCGTGCCGCAGCCCAGCATCGCCTACACCTACCAGATCAACCCGTCGTTCGGCGGCCCGATCAAGCGCGACAGGCTGTGGTTCTACTTCACCTACAAGTACGAGGACAACAAGACCTACGTCGCCAGCTCCGCGTTCGCCGACGGCAGCCCGGCCTATCGCCAGGCCATGGGCAACTACAGTGCCGTGACGCGATTGACGTGGCAGGCCACGCAGAAAGACAAGGTCCGCTTCTACCTGGACCGCCAGTACAACGGCGAGTACTTCAACGGCTTCAACACCCTCCCGACGACGTCGCCCGAAGCCTCGACCGACGCGTTTGGTTTGGGCTGGGTCCCGCAGCTCAAGTGGACGCAGACCACCACCAACAAGCTGCTGCTCGAGGCCGGCCTGTCGTACTACACGCAGGACTACGAACAGAACTGCCGCGAAAGCGTCGGCCCGCTGGACCTGCCCCGCCTGGAACAGACCACTGGCCGGCTGACGGTGGCCTGCGGCAACACCATTCCGCCGTATACGAGCTGGACCAAGAGCTACAGTTCGGCGGCGTCGGCCAGCTACATCACCGGCTCGCACGCCTTCAAGACCGGCGTCACCATGCAGTGGGGCACCAACTCGAGGACGTTCTCGTCGAACGCCCAGATCAACACGCTGGTGTTCAACAACGGCCTGCTCGGCGCGCCCGCCAGCGCCACCAACCCGATCCCGTGCACCGCGCTGCCCTGCCCGATCGGCGTCGCGGTGCACAACGGCCCCACCACGGCCCAGCAGAAGGTCAAGAACGACCTGGGCTTCTTCATCCAGGACACCTGGACGATCGATAAGCTCACGCTCAATCTCGGTGGCCGTTTCGACCACTTCAACGCCATGGTCCCGGCCCAGTCGGCGCCGGCGAGCACGTGGATCCAGGCGCGCAATTTCGCCGAGATCAAGGACGTCCCGAACTGGAACGACTGGTCGGTGCGCATGGCCGCGGCCTACGACCTGTTCGGCGACGGCAAGACCGCCATCAAGGCGAACGCGAGCAAGTACATCGCGTCAGCCGCGGCCGGGTACGCCGCCAACTTCAACGGCATGACCTATTCGACGCAGACCCGCGCGTGGATCGACCTCGACCGCAACAAGTCCCTCTTCGATGCCGCCGGCAACGTCCAGACGGGCGAGGTGTTCGGCGGCACGTCGAACTTCGGCGGCATCACCAGCCGGCCGGATCCGGACCTGCTGCGCGGCTACAACTGGGAGTACAACGTCTCGGTGCAGCACCAGCTGGTGGATCGCCTGTCGATGACCGCCGGCTTCTACCGGCGCCAGTTCTACAACCTGGACGTCACCGACAACACCAACCTGGCGCTCACCGACTGGTCGCCGTTCACCATTACCGCGCCGTCCGATCCGCGGTTGCCGGGCGCCGGTGCGGTGATCACCATGCACTCGCTCAACGCGACGAAGGTCGGCGTGGCGACCGACAACCTCCGCACCTTCTCGGACGTGAATCGCACCATCTACAACGGCTTCGAAGTGAGCGCGAACGCGCGGTTCAGCAAGCTGCTGTTCTTCGGCGGCATTACCACCGACCGCCGGGCGGCGACCGACTGCGACGGCTCGACGAACGCGGCGAACACGGCGCGGGACAATCCGAACGGACTCAGGTTCTGCGACTCGATTCCGCCCTTCCGCACCACGATCAAGATGTCGGCGGCCTATCAACTGCCGTATGACTTCCAGTTGAGCGGCTCGTTCCTGGCCCAGCCGGGGCCAAGCGTCGCCGCCAACTACACGGTGACCGCGGCCCTCGCCGGCCGGGCCATCATCGGCTCGACCGCGGGCGCCACGACCATCGCCGTCAACCTGATCGAACCCAACACGGTGTTCCTGGACACGCGCAAGCAGCTCGACCTGCGCCTCGGCCGCACCTTCCGGTTCGGCGGCCGCACCCGGATCCAGGGCTTTGCCGACGTCTTCAACGTCCTGAACTCGGGCACCGTAACGAGGGTCAACGAGACGTTTGGCAGCAACCCGGCGACCAATGCGTGGATGCGGCCCACGGCCATCATGGACGCCCGCTACGTCCGCTTCGGCGTGCAGATGTCTTTCTAGGCACTTCTTGTCGGGAGTCGGGAGTCGGGAGTCGGGAGTCGGGAGTCGGAAGAACCGACTCCCGGCCGACTCCCGGTTCCCGACTCCCGACTCCCGGCAGGCTCTACTTCACCACCTTCACTTCAGCCGACCGCCTCACCGGCGACACGTAGGCGCTGACCAGGCTCTCGTGGCCGTCGGCCGCGATCGCCGCGACTCCAAACACAAAGTCATCGATCGACACGTTGGGCAGGACGAACTGCGTCACGTTGCCGATCGCCTGCGATCGCTGCCAGTCGTTCGACCAGGTGTCGCGCCAGTAGATGCGATAGGCGACCGCGCCCGGGGAGGCGGCCCAGCGCATGTCGGCGTCGTAGCCGGAGGTGCCGCGGCCCAGCAGGTTCTGGCCCCGATCGCCCGTCACCTTGGGCGCCGCCGGCGCCAGGCCCAGCGACGCGACCCCGGCCGCGTTCACCCGCGCGTTCTGCGCCAGGTAGGCGAAATCCACGCCGTCGATCGTGTCGCGGGCCGAGTGCTGCTTGCTGAAGTTCTCGTTGGCCTCCCGGAACACGATCGCCGGGTACCCCGCCTGCGTGAACGATGACTGATCGCTGCCGCGGCCGAACCGGTCTTCGCGCGCCATCAGCCGAACCTGGTGCGAGGGCACGTACACCGCCGCGCTGCGGGCAATGTAGCGCGCCAGCGACCGCGCCATGGAATCCTCTGGCCCCACCGCGTAGACGCGCACGCTCTCGGCATCCACCACGCCATTGCCGCCCTGGCTGTTGCCGACGATGTCGTTGTTGAACATGGCTTCGACGGTGGCCTTGGCGGCCACCAGGTCCTGGGCGTGCGCCGCCGAGCCAATCAGGCCCTGCTCTTCGCCGGCCCAGCAGATGAACACCAGCGTGGCGTCGAACTCGATGCCGCTCTCGGCAAACACCCGCGCCAGCTCCATCGTCAACACCGTCCCGCTGCCGTCGTCGTTGGCTCCGGGCGCCTCGGCATCGTGGTTGAACTCCGCCGTCGCCTGGGGGTTGGCGCCGGCGCCGGTGTTGAGGCCGGCCTGGCCGCGGTCGCCGAGGTTCAGCGAATCGTAGTGGCCGCTGACGTAGATGCGGCGGGGGGACTTCCCGGGCAGCACCGCCATCACGTTGCGCACCTCCACCTGGCGCGTGATCCGGCCCTGCGGCGCGATCTGGTGGGTATCGAACGACACCTGCAGCTGCGGACTCGACCGCCTCAGCTCGTCGAAAATCCACTGGCGGGCGCCGCCGATGGCGCGGGTAGTGCCGTCCTGGTTCGACAGAGTCTCGCGCGTGCCGAAGCTGACCAGCCTGGTCAGCAGCTGCTGCAGCCGCTCTTGCGAGACCGCGGCGACGATTTTCTCGACGCGCGGGTCGGCGTCCGGCCTGATGGCGCCCTGGGCGGCCGCCACCGCGGGAAGCGCGGCCAGGACGACGGCCAGGAAGAGGGTGGACGGCTGAATCTTCATTTGCATCATGACTTCTCCGTAAGCGCACCGAGCTTGAGCACGGTGTTCCAGTTGCGGGCGGTACCGGTGGTGCCGAGCTTCTTTTCGACGAGCGCGATCGTGAGTTTCGATCGGCCCATGCCGTCAGGGTAGAGGAAATAGCCGTGCCGCCCCTTGACCTGGACCACCTCGCGGCCCTTGATCGCCTCCTGCAGCGCCTTGACCGCGGCCGGGGGCGGCGCGTCCCTCAACGCCATCAGCACGGTGTAGCCGGGGCTGAGCCTGGCCTCTTTCGGGAATGGGTTGTCGGCGATGGCCTGTTGCCACTCGGCGGCGGTGCGAACGAAACACGTCGTGGTCAGCCCCAGCCGTTTCGCAGCCTCGGCTTCGAACCGTTTCTCGAGGCCGCCGGTCGGCCGTGCCGTCGTCTCGAAGATGAAGTTGCCGCTCTGCAACAAGGTCTGCGGATTCTTCAGGCCCAGGTCGGCGAGGAACGCTCGCAAGTCGGCCATCGACACCTTGTTATGCGACCCCAGGTTGACGGCACGCAGCAGGCCGATGAAAGTGGCCACAACTAGTCCTTGCGCTTGCCGGGCGGCAGCCAATAGGTGAACTCGGCCTGGTGGCACACGCCTTCGAGATGCTCGGCGGCATAGCGCCTGGTGGAGGCCTTGAGTTTTTGGGCGGTGTCGGGTGAGAGGGTAATCGGCATTTCGTAAAGCGCGATTGTACTCACCCGGCACCGCCCGCGCCCGGCCTACTCGGCCGTGGTGGGATCGATCATCGTCTTGATTTCGGAGATCTTGTCGGCCGGGAAGCCGCCCTGCTTGGCGTGCTCGCGCAGCAACTCCTCGTTCGGCGCGCGGTACACGCACATGATCTGGTTGTCGGTGACGTAGCTGTGCACCCACTGGATCGTCGGTCCCAGCGTGTTGAGCACGGCGCACGACTTCTGCGAGATGCCCTGGAGCTGTTCGGCGGTGAGCTTGCCGGCGCCAGGAATGTTGCGTTCGATCAGATACTGCGGCATCACGTCTCCTTGTTAACTGGTTTCCAACGTCGGGAGGGGCACTTCGTTCGGGACCACGCGGGTGAACTGGCCGCGCTGCATCAGCTCGCGGCCCTTGCCGCCGCGGCCGACGATTTCATACTTGGTCGTGCTGATGGTTTGCTCGGCGCCGCGGGACGTCTCCACCGTGAGCAGGTCGCGGTCGCCGGTCGAGACCAGCGCGCCGATCACCTTGTCTTCGGGGAAATCGATCTTGATCAGGATGACGCCGCGGCCGGGACCCGACAGGAAGTTGATTTCTTCCACCGGGCACAACATCGCCCGCGCGGCGCTGGTGGCGGCGATCACCGTCTCGGTGCCGGTGGTCAACGCGACGTGGACGACTTCGGCGCCCTCGGCGGTGCGCGCGTAGCGGCGGCCCGACCGCGTGCTGGCCTCGACCAACCCCTGCAGCGAGAAGCGCATGGCGTAGCCGTCGCTCGTGATCGCCACCGCATGCACCGGCGGCACGTCGCCTTCCTTCCTGGCCTCGATCTTCTTCGCCACGCGCGGGTCGAGGCTGAAGGCGGCAATCACTTTTTCGCCGTCCTTGAACTTGAACAGCTTCTGCACCGGCTCGCCGTAACCGGTCGAGGCCGGCACGTCGACGATGCGACTGGTGTAGGCGACCCCGAAGTTGGTGAAGAACACCACGGTCGCGCGGGTGCTGCCGATGACGGCCGCCAGCACGCTGTCGCCCTCGCGCAGCCGCGTGGTCGCCAGGTCCTTCACTTCCTTCTGCCGCTTGACCCAGCCGTCGCGCGACACGATCACGACGTTGTCTTCCTCGACGATGAAGGATTCGGCGGAGTACTCGACCTCTTCCGTTTCCTCGATGCGCGTGCGGCGCGGGTCGAGCTTCGGGTTGCCGTACCTGGCCTGGATCTCTTCCAGCTCCGAGCGCACCAGCTTCCAGCGGCCTTCTTCGTCCTTCAGCAGGCCGGCAATCTGCCGCGACCGCTTCCGCTTGTCGCCCAGCTCGTTCTGGATCACGAGGATCTCGAGGCGGGCCAGCCGGTACAGCTTCAGCTCGAGGATGGCGTCGGTCTGCTCGGCGTCGAGCGAAAAGCGCGCCATGATCTTCTCGGCCGAGTCGGCCTTGCCCTCGGACTTGCGGATGATCTTGATGATCTCGTCGAGCGCGTCGAAGACCTTTTCGAAGCCCTCGAGGATGTGGATGCGCTTGCGCAGCTGCTCGAACTCGTGCTCGAGCCGGCTGGTCACCACTTCGAGGCGGAAGTGGAGGAAGTGCCACAGCATCTGCTTGAGGTCGAGCCGCTCGGGGCGGCCGGCCTCGGCATTTTCGGTCGGCACCAGGCAGGTCATGTTCACGGCAAAGGTCGTCTGCAGCGACGTGTGCTTGAACAGGTAGGCCATCACCAGGTTGTCGTCGGCGCCGGCCTTGAGGTCCAGCTCGATGCGCACATCGTCGGTCGACACGTCGCGCACGTCGACGAGGAACGGCATCTTGCGGCCCAGCACCACGTCGCCAATCTGTTCGACCAGCTGCGACTTGTTGACGGCGTAGGGAATGCTGGTGATGTAAAGCTTCTTCTCGGAACGCGCGGTCGGACCGGCCTCCCAGGTCGAGCGGAGGCGGACGGACCCGGAGCCGGTGCGGTAGATCTCCTTGAGCTCGTCGGGCGAGTTCAGGATGTGGCCGCCGGTCGGGAAGTCGGGCCCCTTCACCCAGCGGCACAACTGCAGCGTGGTGAGGTCGGGGTTATCGAGCAGCTTGACGAGCGCCGTGATGATCTCGTTGAGGTTGTGCGGCGGGATGTTGGTGGCCATGCCCACGGCGATGCCGGTGCTGCCGTTGATCAGCAGGTTGGGCACGCGCGAGGGCAACACCACCGGTTCGACCTTGGTGCCGTCGTAGCTGGGGCGGAACGGGACCGTCTCCTGCTCGATCTCCTGCAGCACTTCGTCCGACAGGCGGGCCAGGCGGCACTCGGTGTAGCGCATGGCGGCGGCGCCGTCGCCGTCGAGCGAGCCGAAGTTGCCGGAGCCGTCGATCAGCGGGTAGCGCAGCGAGAACGACTGCGCCATGCGGACCAGGGTTTCGTAGATGGCGCTGTCGCCGTGCGGGTGGAAGCTGCCCATCACGTCGCCGACCACCTTGGCGCACTTGCGGTGCTTGGCGTCGGCGGTCAGGTTCTGCTGCCACATCGTGAACAGGATGCGGCGCTGCACCGGCTTCAGCCCGTCGCGCACGTCCGGCAGGGCGCGCGAGGTGATCACCGACAGCGCGTAGTTCAGGTAACGGGTCTGCGCCGCCTCGTGAAGCGAGACGTTCGACGTGCCGTCGCCGCCGATGGGATTGAACCCGCCGCCACGGCCGCCCGGTGGCGGCACCGTTGCCGCGTCGTCGTCAGGCAGGTCGAACAAAGAGGGTTCTGGTTTTCGCTTTGCCACTGGTCACTATCAACTGAAAACTGAGACTCGTAACTGAAACTACCAACTTTCAACTCTTCAACTTTCAACTACTCCGGAATCAGTTTACCCGGATTCATGAGGTTGTCCGGGTCAAGGGCGCGCTTGATCGACCGCATGACGTCGAGGGAAGCCCCGTGCTCGTTCGACAGGTACTTCAACTTGCCGACGCCGACGCCGTGTTCGCCGCTGCAGGTGCCGCCGAACCTCAGCGACCGCTCGACCAGCCGCTCGTTCAGGCGCGCGATCTGTTCGAACTCCTGCGGATCGCCGGCGTCGAGCATGAAGATCAGGTGAAAGTTGCCGTCGCCGGCATGGCCGACGAGCGGGGCGATGACGCCGGCCGCCTGCAGGTCGGCCTGGGTTTCGAGAATGCACTCGGCCAGGTGCGAAATCGGCACGCAGATGTCGGTGGTCCAGGCGCGGGCGCCCGGACGCGACGCCACCGTCGCGTAATAGGCGTTGTGGCGCGCGGTCCACAGGGTGTTGCGGTCCTCGAGCGTCGACGCCCACTGGAATCCCTTCGCGCCCTGCTCGCGGGCAATCTCCTCGACCGCCTTGATCTGCTCGTCCACCATCACGTCGCTGATGCCGTGAAACTCGAAGAACAGCGTCGGCCCGATCGGGTAATTCGTCCTGGAGTAGGCATTGACGACGCGCAGCTGCGCTTCGTCCACGATCTCGATCCGCGCGACCGGGATGCCGAGCTGAATGGTCTGGATCACCGTGGCCGCGGCGCCGGCCATGGATTCGAACGGACACACCGCCGCGCGAACGGCCTCGGGCCTGCCGTAGAGCCTCAAGGTGACGTCGGTGATGACCCCCAACGTGCCTTCCGAGCCGACGAACAGCCGCGTCAGGTCGTAGCCGGACGACGACTTGCGGGCGCGGCCGCCGGTCTTGATGACCTGGCCATCGGCCAGCACCACCGTGAGCCCCAGCACGTTGTCGCGCATGGTGCCGTAGCGGACCGCGTTGGTGCCCGAGGCGCGCGTCGCCGCCATGCCGCCGACGGTGGCGTCGGCGCCCGGGTCGATCGGAAACATCAGGCCGGTGTTCTTGAGGTGCGCGTCGAGCTTCAAGCGGGTGAGCCCGGCCTCGACGGTGATGTCGAGATCCTCGGGACTGAGCCGCAACACCCGCGTCATGCGGGTCATGTCGATCGAGACGCCGCCGTGGATGGCGTTGACGTGGCCTTCGAGCGAGCTGCCCA
>CAYGMD010000046.1:17920-29063 GCA_964350785.1 uncultured Acidobacterium sp.
CGGCACGATCGGCTGGCCATGCCGGGCGCAGATCGTGACGATGGCGCTGACTTCTTCGGTCGAGGCGGGAAACACCACCGCGTCGGGCATCCCGGGCGCATGCCACGACTCGCCGTGGCTGTGGTGTTCGCGAACGGCCCCGGCGGTCGAGACCCGGTCGCCCAGGAGCCTTTTCAGATCGTCGATCACTACGACATTATAGGTGTCTGCCATGTTTACGCCGAAGACCCTGTCGTTCCTGAGGTCGCTCAAGCGCAATAACCAGCGGGAATGGTTTCACGCCCACCGCGAGCGGTTCGAGGCGGAGTGCCGCGCGCCGATGGTGGAAGTCGTCGAGCGGCTGGCCGTCGACATGCGGTCGTTCGCGCCCGAACTGCTGGCCGGTCCGAAGGAGTCGCTGTTCCGCCAGTTTCGCGACACGCGGTTCAGCGACGACAAGACGCCCATGAAAACCAACATCGCGGCCACGTTTCCCCATCGCGCGCCGCAGCTTCGCTACATCTTCAGGCGCGTCGCCACCAGGAACAGGACCGCCCCGGCCGCCAACGCCGCGGCGCCGGCGGTCAGTTGCGCCTGGGTCGCACCTGCCAGAATGCCCAGCGCCACGATCGACGCGACAATCGGGACGACCGGTCCCAGCGGCACGGTGAACTTCGCCGGCGCGACCGCGCCATCCAGATCGCTGAAGTGGGATCCCACCTGGGCGGCGATCTCGCGGTCGTGCTTCCTGAGCACCAGCGTCGAGGCGCAAACCGCGAGGTACATCACCAGTCGCGCGATCGCCGACACCGCCGCCAGCGCGACGAACGAACCGGTGAGCGCGAGCGTCAGCGCCACCACGGCCGTGAACAGGATCGCGTTGGACGGCGTGTGATACGCCGGGTGAATTTTCGCAAACCACTTCGGCAGGTCGCCGTTCTCGGCCAGCGCGAAGATGGTGCGCGAACCGTTCAGGATCTGGCCCATGTTGTTGCCGGTCATCGACACGGCCGAGCCCAGTGATACCAGCAGCGCGCCGGCCGCGCCCAGCAAGATCGCCGCGCCGTCGGCCAGCGGCGTGCGGCTGGCGCCCAGATCCGGCAGCACCCCGGTGGCGACCAGCGAGGTCAGCGACATCACGACCGACACGGTGATGAGCGTGGCGACAAACGCAAACGGCACGTCGCGGCGCGGGTTGGCGGCCTCGCCGGCCAGCACGCCGGTGACCTCGTAGCCGCCGTAGGCGAAGATCAGCAGGATCAGCGCGCTCGACAGTTGCTGTTGCGTGACCGCGGGCATCGCCGCAAAACGCGCCGGGTCGATGTACCAGAGGCCGACGAGGATGAACATGGCCAGGGGCGCCAGCTTGCCGATGGTCAGCGCGTTGACCACCCAGGACGACTGCTTGATGCCGCGCAGGTTGATCCAGGTGAGCGCGATGGTGAGCCCGGCAATCAGCGACATCCGGGGCAGGCCCATCGCCAGCGCCGGCCAGTAGAACGCCAGCGCCAGGGCCAGGCCGTTGGCGACCGAGGCCTGGCTGGTGACGCGCGTGAACCACAGCATCCACCCGACCTCGAACCCGACAAAGCGGCCGAACGCGGCTCGCGCCGGCAGGTAGGGGCCACCGGTCTTGTCGAAACGACTGCTCGTTTCCGCGAAGCACAACGCGATCGACAGCGACAGCAAGCCGACGCCGATGAACGCGAGCGGGCCCCACGGCCCCACCAGCCGCGCCACGTCGGCCGGCAGCAGGAAAATGGCGCTGCCGATCACCTGGTTGACGCCAATCGCGGTCAAATCCCAGCGGCCGAGCGCGCGCTTGAGCGCGGGGGAGTCAGGTGTTCCAGCCATCGCTCTCCTTTTTTCCGGTAATCATTTCCTTGATGCGCGCGGCCAGCGTGTCGGCGGTGAACGGCTTCATCAGCAGGTTGGTGACGCCCGTGGGATCCACGCCCGAGCCGGCCCGTTCGGGATGGCCGGAAATGAACAGCACCTTGATGCCGGGGCGAAGCTTCTCGACCTCTTTCGCCAGGTCGGCGCCGTTCATGCGCGGCATGACCACGTCGGTGACGAGGATGTCGATGGCGTCCTGGTGCTGCCGGAACAACTCGAGCGCGGCGCGGCCGTCCTCGGCATCGAACACCGTGAAGCCACGGCGGCCCAGTTCCGTCACCACCAGCCGGCGCACCGAGCGATCGTCCTCGGCCAGCAGCACCACCCCCTCGCCCTTGACCGCAGCCGCGCCCGGCGCCGCCGGCGGCAGGATCTGCGGAACCTCCGCCGCATCGGCAAGGCGCGGGAAGTAGAGGTGGAACGACGTGCCGGCCCCGGGCTGGCTCTCGACGACGACGTGGCCGCCGCTCTGGCGGACAATGCCTTGCACCATCGACAGGCCAATGCCAGTGCCCTGCCCCGACTCCTTCGTGGTGAAGAAGGGCTCGAACAGGCGTTTGCGGACGTCGGCGGCCATGCCGACGCCGGTGTCGCGCACGCACAGGCTGACGTGCGGTCCGGGAATGACATCCAGGTGCTCGTTGCCCAGATCGACATTGGCGGTCTCGATGGTGAGCAGGCCGCCCTGGGGCATGGCGTCTCGGGCATTGACCACCAGGTTCATCACCACCTGGCCAATCTGCGCGCCATCGGCGCGGATGCTGGCCAGGTTGGGATCAAGCGAGAACTCGAGGCGAATCTCGGGGCCGAGCAGCCGCCGGATCAGATCCTCCATGTCGGCGACCACCAGGTTGAGGTCCACCGACTGGGCCACCGCCGCCTGGCGGCGGCTGAACGCCAGCAACTGCTGCGTCAGGCCCGACGCCCGCTCCGCGGCGCGGCGAATCTCCCTGGCCGAGTGCTGCCACTCGGAGTCTGGCGGCACCTGCTCGATCAACTCGTCGCTGTAACCGAGCAGCACGGTGATCAGGTTGTTGAAGTCGTGGGCGATGCCGGTGGCCAGGCGGCCGACCGCCTCCATCTTCTGCGCCTGGCGCAGCTCGTTCTCGAGCCGGTCGCGCTCGCTCAGGTCGCGCGCAATGGCGGTCACGCCCACTATCTTTCCGTCGCCCACCAGGACCCGGGCATGGACGTCGACCGGCACGCGCGCGCCGCGCCGGGGCACCAGCTCCGAGCGAAACGCCCGCGGCGTGCTGTCGGCGCCCTCCTGGAGCATCCGCGTGATGGCGTCGAGGTAGTCGGGGCCGAAGATCCAGTTCGGATCGAGCATCCGCAACTCCTCGCGCGAATATCCGGTCGCCTGCTCGCCGGCGCGATTGAGGGTGGAGATGCGGCCGCGGCGGTCGTGGACGATCATGATCTCGCTCGAGCGCTCGAACAGGTCGTCGAAGCGGGCCTTGAGGGCCGACTCGCGCGCCAGCTGGCGGCGGATGGTCTCCTCCTTGGCGCGGCCGGCGCGGTAGGCGAGGCCGGTGGCGCCAGCGCCGGCCGCGGCCAGCGCGAGGCTGACCCACGCCCACCACGGCACGCGCGAGGCCAGCGGCATCGCCGGCCCGGCGGCGACAATGGTGACGTCCGTGGCATCGCGCAGCTGCAGCCGGAACCCGCGCGGCGTCCGGTCGCCGTCGACGATCACCGAGCAGATGCCGGTCAACTGCAGGCGCTGCCCCGGCCGCAGGCCGGCGGGGAGGCTGGTCGCATCATCGAGCGGCGCGGTCGCGGTGAAGATCACGGTGCCGTCCTGGATCACCAGGGTCTGTTCGTCATGGCCCCGCTCGGCGGTCAGGAAGGTGCCCTCGACCCGGACCAGTTCGGCGTCGCGCGAACCGTCCATCAGCTCGCCCAGCGTCGCGGCGACCGGCTCCGGCGCCGGTCCCGGCTCCACCCGGCGGAAGATCGCGTCGGCGAGAAATGGCGTGTACCCGTCAATCTCCGGGAACCCCACGACCTCGACCTGGTCGCCCGGCGCCACTGTCGTGGCTTGCTCGGATTCGACCCGGATGGGGCCGGTCGCGGTGCGCACGTGCAGCGAGCGCCCCAGGCGCTGGCGCGTGACCACGCCGCTCACGCGGCCGCGCCGGACGAGCTCGTTCCCCGGCGGCCGGCGGCGCAGGTCGCTGACGGCAAGCTCGGGCACCTGGAAGGCGTCGGCCGGGGGCGCGCTGACGATGGCGCCGGGCGCGGTCGCGACCAGCTCGCGGCGCCGCACCAACCGGTCGTCATCCATCACGTGCGACAGCACGCCCTCAACGCGGATGATCGCGTCCACCGGCGTCTGCTCGGCCCTGGCGCCAGCCTGCTGCACCAGCGTCAGCGAGCCATCGGGCGTGCGGATGGTGGCCTCGATCCCCTCGGGCGACGATCGGACGCCGCGCACGACGCCTTCGACGGCAATCAGGCGGGCGTCGGCCGCCATCACGCGTCCGGCCAGCGACGACAGGGGTTGCGGGGCGGGCCGCGGGGCGGCGCCGGTCACGCGCAGGCTGGCATCGACGATCGTCGGGCCCCGCCGCGTCATGATCACCCGGCCGGACACCTCGACCACGTCGCCGCCGGCCACGGCGGGCGCCGGCGGCGCGGGGGTGACGAACAGGCCGCCGGAAGCATCCTGCACGAACAGCAGCCCCCGCCGCTCGTCACGCAAGGTGACGCTGCCACGCACGTGCACGAGCCCGGCCGACGGCGTCCAGGCGGCGCGCTGGCGAACGGCGGCGACGGTTTCGATGGGTGTGGTTTGTGCGAACGCGGCGAACTGCGCCACGAGTGCCAGCACGATGGCGCCGCCGGCGCAACGCCGTATCAGGTGTCCGCGATGTGGGTTCGAACGTGGCACGGGCAGACCTGAAGGACCGAACGCCGGTTGTATCATGATTCCCGGATGAGCACCACTTCTCCACGTCGCGCGCGGACGACGCTCGAGGCGCAGGCATATACCGATCCGGCGTGGTTCCAGGTTGAGGGCGATCGGATTTTTGCGCGAATGTGGGAGTCAGGTTCACGGCCTGCCCGAGCGCTTCGCGCCCTGGGGCATGGCGGACCTGCGCCTGGTCCACCGCATCCAGTACGACGTCGCGACCAACTGGAAGCTGGTGGTGCAGAACTACAACGAGTGCCTGCACTGTCCCGTGGTTCACCCCTTGCTCAACCGCATGCACCACTACCTCGGCGCCGAGAACGTGCCGTCGACCGAGACCTACTGCGGGGGGGCCATGGGCTTCAAGGACGGCGTCGAAACGCTCAGCCGCGACGGCAAGCGGCGGCGCGCCGTGCTGCCGGGCCTCGGCCCGCGCGAGCAGGGACTCGTGAATTACTTCGCGATCTACCCGAACTTCCTGCTCACGCTGCATCCCGACTACATGATGACCATCACCATCTGGCCGCAGGGGCCAGGGCGGACGAAGCTGATCGCCGAGTGGCATTTCCATCCGGACGAGATCGCCAGGCCGGGGTTTGTCTACGACGACGCCGTCGAGTTCTGGGACCGCACCAATCGCGAGGACTGGGCGATCTCGGAGCAGTCGTACCTGGGGATCAGCTCACGCGGCTACCGGCCCGGCCCCTACTCGGCGCGCGAACAACAACTGTGGGAGTTCGATCAGTTCGTGGTGGAGAAGATCAAAGGAGATCAGGAAATCAAGAGTTCAGATATTCAAAAGTCCTGACCTCTTGATCTCCTGTTATTTTTCTCCGAGCCAGCCGGCGTAGAGTTCGGGCCGGCGGTGCTTCAGGAAGAGCCGGCGGGCATTCGAGTCGGCGGTCCTGGCGAGATCAATCTCGGCATAGACGATGTCGTCGGCGCTCTTCGCGCCACGCGCGAGCACCTCGCCGTCGGGGCCGCACACGAACGACTCGCCGGCGAAATCCAGGCAGTCTTCCTTCCCCACCCGGTTGCAGAGCGCGGTGAAATAGCCGTTCTGGAAGGCGGCGACGCGCATCTCGGCTTCGTACAGCCCTTCAGGCCACTCGTCCACCGCGCCGGCCTGCGGCACGATCACGAGGTCGGCGCCCTTCACCGCCAGGGCGCGCAGGTATTCGGGGAAGTGGCGGTCGTAGCAGATGGCCACGCCGATCGTGCCGACCTTGGTCGTGAACACCGGGGCGCCCTGGTCGCCGGGCGTGTAGTAGCCCTGCTCGTGGAAGCAGGGATACTCGGTGATATGGATCATCCGGGTCACGCCCAGCAGCGTGCCATCGGCGTCGATCACCGGTGAGCTGTCGAACGTCTTGTGGCCCTCTCGCTCGTAGAGGTTGATGATCACGACCATGCCCAGCTCGCGGGCCTTCCGCTGGAAGGCCTGCACCGTCGGGCCGTCGAGCGGTTCGGCCAGCTCGCGGAATCCGAGTTCGGCCGGGCGCTGCGGATAGAACCACTCGAACGCGAGCTCGGCAAAGCAGGCCAGCTGCGCGCCGTTCCGGGCGGCGGTGTCGAGCGCGGCCAGGCCGCGGGCGACGTTGGCGGTCTTGTCCTTGGTGGCGTGCTGCTGGATGAGCGCGATCTTCATCGCTCCAGCTTATCAAGGGCGCCGCCTTGCCGGTGCCGGCGAGGAGTGCGCAAGGTATTATGGCTCCGCCATGGAGGCTTCAATGAAGAAACTACACGCAGGGATGCTGGTCGCGGTAGCCGCCGCCGTCGTTGCGGTCGTGACGGCCGACGCCCAGGCACCGACCCCGTACAAGCTGGGCATGTTCCAGCAGGGTGCACGCTCGTTCGTGGGCATGGTCATCCAGAACGACACGGTCGTGGTGGATCTGTCGCGCGCCAACGTCGGCGCGCCGGCCACGCTCAAGCAGCTGATTGCCGGCTGGGACGCGGGCACCGGCACGCGGCTGGCGGCACTGGCCGCCGCCGCCGTCGCGAAGGCGCCGGAGTTTGCCATGAAGGTGTCGGCGGTGAAGACCCTGCCGCCGATTCCGGATCCGTCAGTACTGCTCAATGCCGCGGTGAACTACAGCGAGCACGGCATCGAAATGACCGGGGTCGCCACGACAGCGGCGAGCGCCGACAAGGTCGACCCCAAGGTGGCCCTGGGCATTCCCGGCTACTGGAACCGCAAGCCCGGCGATCCGCGGCAGAACCCGTATTACTTCCTCAAGGCGCCGTCGACAATCACCGGCAACGGCGACCCAATCCTGCTGCCGCCCGGCCGCACGCAAATCGACTGGGAGTGCGAACTGAACATCGTGATCGGCAAGACCGCGAAGCGCGTGAAGGCCGAGAACGCCGCCGAATACATCTTCGGCTACACGCTCGACAACGACGTCTCGGACCGCGGCGGCCGCGCCGACGGCCGGCACGGCTCCGACTGGGTGCTGGGCAAGAGCCACGACACCTTCTTCCCCATGGGCCCCTACATCGTCCCGCGGCAGTTCGTGGCAAATCCGCAGAAGCTGGCGATCAAGTTCTCGCTGAGCGGCAAGGTGATGCAGGACTCGAACACCGACCGCATGACGCACAACGTGTACGAGCTGGTCGAGTACGCGTCGCACCTGTTCACGCTGCGCCCGGGCGACCTGATTTCGTCGGGCAGCCCGGCCGGCGTCGGCACGGCGCGCGGCACCCCGATCTACTTCAAGGACGGCGACACGTCCACGTGCACGATTGAAAGCATCGGCACGCTCGAGAACCCTGTGAAAGCGGAGAAATAAATAATGCCTTCAACCACCCGGCTGTTTGGCCTGATCCTGATTGGGCTGGGCGTGGCCAGCTACGTCGCCACGGGGCGCACGAGCGTGACCGCGCTCATCCCGGCCATCTTCGGCGCGGTGTTCGTGCTCTGCGCGCTCGTCGCGCGCACGGAAGCCATGCGCAGGCACGCCATGCACGTGGCGGTGGCGGTCGGCTTGATCGGCGCGCTGGCGTCGCTCGGCCGCGCCATTCCGGCGGCAATGGACGGCGGCGCAACCCGGCCGGCCGTGCTGTCACAGCTGGCCATGGCGGCGCTGCTGATTGTGTACGTCTACCTGGGCGTGCAGTCGTTCATCGCCGCCCGCAAGGCCCGGCTCGGTCGGTGAAAACGGGACCTGCTCCCCTTTTACGAATCGCGTAAAAGGGGAGCAGGTCCCGTTTTCCGCGCGGGATTAAAGAACGGCGTCGGGACGATCGTGGCCTTTGCCCGATGGCGAACGGCGTCCACCGTCATTTCCATCTCGAGGCGCGTCCCCACGGCGAAATGGGGCGCGTCAATCGTCGCCAGCGCGATCAGTTTCTTGAGCACGGGTGACCAGGCGGTCGAGGTCGCGCGGCCGACCTGTGCGCCGCCGCTGTAGACCGGCACGGCCACGCGTGACGTGCCGGCCGGCGCGGTCGGCGGCAGCCCCACGGCCTCGTACAGCTTCTCCACATCCGTCCATCCGATCTCGAGCCCGACGATCTGCCGTGCCTGCCCGCGACGGACCGCTTCCGCCAGCGCCGTGCGGCCGATGAACGGCCCCTTCTTCATGTCGACCAGCCGCGCCATGCCCAGTTCGAACGGCGTGTACTTCTGCGACTCGATCAGCGCCTTGCGGCTGCCGTGGAAGTCGACGTCGATCAGCAACAGCCCGGCCTCGATGCGCGAGATATCGAGCGCCAGCATGCCGACCGGATGCAGATCGAATGCCGGCCCGGCCGAGGCAATGGCGTCCCAGACCTGGAGGGCCGCGTCCCACGGCATCCAGATCTCGTAGCCGAGATCGCCGGTGTATCCAGTGCGCGAGATATCCACGGGCACGCCGGCAATCGTCCCGCTGGTGGCGCGGAAGTAGCGCAGCGCGTCCAGGTTCGCGGTGCTCACTTGCCGCAGCAGCCCGGCCGAGGTCGGCCCCTGCAACGCCAGCGCCGCCACCTGCTCCGACACGTCCTCGACCTGAACATCGAGGCCCGATGCGTTCTGGGTGAGCCAGCGCAGGCTGGGGTCAGCCGCCGTCCACCGGTACGACTGCTCCCCCACCCGCGTCACCGTCCCATCGTCGATGACCTTGCCGTCGTCATCGCACCAGGGGGTGTAATAGACCTGTCCGACCGCCATTTTCGAGGCGTCGCGGGTGATGACGCGATTGACCAGCCGGGTCGCGTCCGGGCCCGACACGCGGTACTTGAAGAGGGGCGAGATGTCGATCAGCCCGCAGGCGTTGCGCAGGGCGTTGTACTCGTGTTCGTAGTGCGTCTCGTAGGCGCTGACCGCGTAGTAGCCGGCCCAGTCGCGATAGCTCAGGCTTTCGCACAGTTCGCGCGTGCGGGCATGGAAGGCGGAACCAACGGGCACGGCGAAAGTATACTTTCGGCGGGCCTGCGAAGCAGGCCCATCGAGCGGAGCGAGGTAAACCACACCGTGCGTTATGACGCGATTGTCATCGGCGGCGGACACAACGGCCTGACCTGCGCGGCCTACCTGGCCCGCGCCGGCCGCAAGGTCCTCGTGCTGGAGCGCCGCCACGTGCTCGGCGGCGCCGCGGTCACCGAGGAGGTGTTCCCGGGTTTCAAGTTCTCGGTGTGCTCGTACGTCGTGTCGTTACTGCGACCCGAGATCATCCGCGAACTGGACTTGCCGCGTCACGGCATGGAGCTGCTGCCGCTCGACGGCACCATGACGCCCATGCCGAACGGCGACTACCTGTGGCGCGTGAACGATCACAACAAGACGCGCCGCGACATTGCGCGCCACTCGCGTCTCGACGCCGAGGCCTACGACGAGTACGGCAAGGCCATGGTCGAAATGGGCCGGTTCGCCAAGCCGATCATGGGCATGCTGCCGCCCGACCCCACGTCGCTCGATCCGCGCGGCCTGCTCGAGTTGCTGGGCATGGGCAAGCGCTTCCGCGACATGCGCTTCCACGACAAAGTCAACCAGGTCCAGTTGCTCACCATGAGCGCGGTCGACTTCCTGGATCAGTGGTTCGAGACGGATGTCCTCAAGGCGACGATGTCGGCGTCGGGGATCATCGGCACGTTCCTGGGCGTGCGCTCACCCGGCACGGCCTATGTGCTGCTGCATCACTACATGGGCGAGATCGACGGCGCCTTCCGCTCGTGGGGACTGTCGCGCGGCGGCACGGGCGCGGTGTCGAACGCCATCGCCGCGGCGGCCCGGGAGTTCGGCGCCGAGATTCGCACCGAGGCGCCGGTCGTGCAAATCCTGAGCAGGAACGGGCGGGCCACTGGCGTGGCGCTCGCCAACGGCGACGAGATCCACGCCACGGTGGTGGTGTCGAGCGTCGATCCCAACCTGACGTTCCTGAAGTTCATGAACGAGCGCGATCTGCCCGGCGACTTCGTCGAGGGGGTCAAGCGCTACAAGTATCGCGGCTCGTCGGGCAAGGTGAACCTGGCGCTCGACGCGTTGCCGAACTTCACCTGCCTGCCCGGCGCCGGGCCGCACCTGCGCGGCGCCATCTCGATCTCGCCCAGCATCGACTACATGGAACGCGCGTACGACGATGCGAAGTACGGGCAGTTCTCGAGCCGTCCGTACATGGACATGGTGATTCCGTCGCTGACCGATCCGTCGGTCGCGCCGCCCGGCAAGCACGTGATGTCGTGCTTCGTGCAGTACGCGCCGTATCACCTGCGCGACGGCGTCTGGGACGATCGCCAGCGCGAGGCGTTCGGCGACGCCGTGATCGACACCATTGCCGAGTACGCACCGAACATCAAGAACATCATCCGGCACCGCCAGGTGCTGACGCCGCTCGACATCGAGCGCGAGTTCGGGCTGACCGAAGGCAACATCTTCCAGGGCGAGCTGACGCTCGAGCAGTTGTTCTTCCTGCGGCCGGTGCCGGGATGGGCCCAGTACCGGACGCCGCTGCGCAACCTGTACATGTGCGGATCGGCGACACATCCTGGCGGCGGAATCATGGGAGCGCCGGGGCGGAATGCGGCGATGACGATCCTCTCCGATACCCGGGCCTGAGCGATGCAGCGTCCCATCGTGATTGGTGCGGGGCACAACGGGCTGGCCGCGGCGTACTACCTGGCCAAGGCCGGGTTGCGGCCGCTCGTGCTGGAGCGGCGCGCCCTCGTCGGCGGAGGCGCGATCACCGAGGAACTGCATCCCGGCTTTCGATGCCCGACGCTCTCGCATTCCGTCGGGATTCGCGCCGACATCGCCCGCGACATGAACCTGCGCGCGCATGGATTGGAGTTCCTGAGCCCCACGGTGGATGTATTCGCGCCATCGCTGACCGGGGCGCCGCCCGTGTTGTTCAAGGATGCGCACAGGAGCGCCGA
>CAYGMD010000047.1:0-6532 GCA_964350785.1 uncultured Acidobacterium sp.
AGACCGGCGCGGGCCGCAAGCGCTCCCTGGCCGCCACCTTCCTGTCCGACTTGCGCGACCTCAAGGTCAAGGACCTGATCGTCCACGTCGACCACGGCATTGGCCAGTTCATCGGCCTCAAGCAAATCTCCGTCGGCGGCGGCGACATCGTCCAGGAGTTCCTGGAGCTCCAGTATCACGGCGACGCCAAGCTGTTTGTCCCGGTCGAGCGCCTTGACCTGATCCAGAAGTACACCGGCAGCGCGAGCCAGCCGCTGGATCGCCTTGGTGGGCAGAGCTGGGAAAAGGCCAAGAGCAAGGTCAAGAAGGCCATGCGCGACATGGCCGAGGAGCTGCTCAAGCTCTATGCCGCGCGCAAGGCGGTGCCGGGCCACCCGTTCAGCGCCGACACGCACTGGCAGGAGGAATTCGAGGGCGCCTTCGAGTTCGACCTCACCGTGGACCAGGCGACCGCCGTGGCCGACATCAAGCGCGACATGGAGTCGCCGACGCCCATGGACCGCCTGCTGTGCGGCGACGTCGGCTACGGCAAGACCGAAGTGGCCATGCGCGCCGCCTTCAAGGCGGTGATGGACGGCAAGCAGGCGGCCTTCCTGGCGCCGACCACGGTGCTGGCGGCGCAGCATTTGAAGACGCTGACCGAGCGCTTTGCCGCGTTCCCGGCCAAGATCGACATGGTCAGCCGCTTCCGCACGAAGCAGGAGATCAAGGAAACGCTCGAGGCGCTGGCCGCCGGACGCCTCGACATCATCGTCGGCACCCACCGGCTGCTGTCGAAGGACGTGCAGTTCAAGGACCTGGGCCTGCTGGTCGTCGACGAAGAGCAGCGCTTTGGCGTGGCGCACAAGGAACGCATCAAGCAGATGCGCAAGAAGGTGGACGTCCTCACCATGACGGCGACGCCCATTCCGCGGACGCTCAACATGTCGCTGGTCGGCATCCGCGACATGTCGGTGATCGAGACGCCGCCGAAGGATCGCCTGTCGATCCAGACCAACGTGGTGAAGTTCGACTCGGCGGTGATCACGCGCGCCATTCGCGCGGAGCTCGCCCGCGGCGGGCAGGTGTTCTTCGTCCACAACCGCGTCGAGTCCATCTACTCGATGGGCAACCTGATCCAGCGGCTGGTGCCCGAGGCGCGCGTGGTCGTCGGCCACGGCCAGATGAGCGAAGACGCGCTCGAAAAGGCAATGCTCGACTTCATGACGCACAAGTGCGACGTCCTGCTGTCGACCACGATCGTCGAGAACGGCCTCGACATTCCCAACGCGAACACCATCGTGATCAACCGGGCGGACCGCTACGGCCTGTCGCAGCTGTACCAGTTGCGCGGACGCGTCGGCCGCAGCGACCGCGCGGCGTACGCGTACCTGTTGATCCCGCCCGAAGAGGCGCTGTCGCCGGTGGCCCGCAAGCGGCTGGCGGCGATGAAGGAGTTCAGCGACCTGGGCAGCGGCTTCCGCGTGGCCGCGCTCGACCTGGAGATCCGCGGCGCCGGCAACCTGCTGGGCGGCGAGCAGAGCGGCACCATCGACGCGGTCGGCTTCGAGATGTACATGAAGCTGCTCGAGGAGACCATCCGCGAGCTGAAGGGCGAAGACCTCGAAGACGATGTGCGGGCGACGGTCAACCTGAAGGTGGATTTCCGCCTCGACGACCAGTACGTGCCCGACATGAACCAGCGCCTGATGATTTACCGGCGCATGGCCGGCGCCCGCAGCGAGGACGAGATTGCGAAGCTCGTGGACGAGGTCCGCGACCGTTACGGCCCGCCGCCCACCGCGGTGCTGAACCTGGCCGACTTCGCGCGCATCCGCGTGCTGGCCGACAACCTTGGCATCGAGACCGTCGACCGCGACGGCCCGCTCGTGGTGTTCAAGTTCCGCGAGAAGGCCAAGGTGGATCCCATGCGGTTGATTGGAATGGTGCAGGAACGTGCAGATCTGACGCTGTTGCCGCCCAGTACCGTCAAGCTCGACCTTAGACCTGCGCCGCCGACTGTGACCCAGCCCAAGCCGGCGCGTCAAAAACGAGCGCCGGCTTGGTGGACCGCCCGGGCGACCGCTGGGGAGGTGACCCCGGGCTTTACCAAGGCGGAAATCCTGAAGGCGGCGCCGGAAGACCCCCGGGCGCCGGACGGAGTCTTAGCTAAGGTAACGGCATTTCTGGAGGACTTGGGACCTGAGGCTTGAAAAGACCCAAGCCCCAAGACCCAAGCCCCAGGGCAAAAGCGATAGAATTGATGTTTAGCCATATGAAGAAATCAGCAACCGTGGCCGCCGTTCTCGCAGTGGTCGTGGCCCTGGCGTCGCCGGCCGCCGCCCAGACCAGCACCATCCTCGAACAGGTGCTGGTCAAGGTGAACGGCGAAATCGTCACCAAGACCGACCTCGAACAGCGCCAGATTGCGGCGCTGCGCCAGCGCAACCCGAACCTGCGCCCCGACAGCGATGCCGCCTTGCAGCAGGCCCTGCTCGAAGTGACGCCGCAAGTGATTGTCGACGCGGTCGACGAGCTGTTGATCGTGCAGCGCGGCAAGGAACTCGGCTTCACGATGTCGACCGAGCAGTTCAACAGCATTCTCGAGAACATCAAGAAAGAGAACAAGATCGAGAGCGACGAGGCGCTGGCCGCGGCGCTCAAGCAGGAAGGCATGACCATGGCCGACCTGCGCAAGCAGCTCGAGCGCACCTCGCTCGTGCAGCGCGTGCAGCAGCAGGAAGTGATGTCGAAGCTGCAGGTCACCGACACCGAGCTGAAGTCGTACTACGACGCGCACCTGGACGAGTTCGGCACCGTGCCGCAGGTCACGCTGCGCGAGATCACCATCGCGGTGGCCGTCGATCCGCAGGGCATCAACGCCGGCAAAGACGATGACGCGAAGGCCAGGGCTGAAGAGGTGCGGGCGAAGATCGTCGCCGGCGAACCGTTCCCGCGCCTGGCCGCCGACTACTCGGACTCGGGCTCGAAGGCCAACGGCGGCCTGGTCGGCCCCCTCAGCAAGAGCGACCTGTCCGACGACCTGCAGAAGGCCATTGCCGGCCTCAAGGCCGGCGGCGTCACGCCCGTGCTGCGCACGGCGCGCGGCTACCAGGTGGTGAAGGTCGAGAAGCTGCAGGACTCGACGACCAAGCCGTTCGAGGACGCCAAGAGCGAGATTGCCGACAAGATCGCCAACGAGAAGCGCAAGGTCGAGTTCGACAAGTTCCTCGACAAGCTGCGCGCCGACGCCATCATCGACTGGAAGAACGACGACCTGAAGAAGGCCTACGAGATCGGCGTCAAGACCGCCCGCGGCACCGTCACGCAATAACGTGGACTCGAGCTGGTTTGCCCTTTGGACCCGGTCGCGGCACGAAAAGCAGGTTCGTGACCAGCTGCTGAAGAAGTCCGTCGAGGTCTTCCTGCCCACCATCGGCAAGTGGAGCCACTGGAAGGACCGCAAGAAGAAGATCGACTGGCCGCTGTTCCCCGGCTACGTTTTCGCCCGCTTCGTTCCCGACGAGCGCATCGGCGTGCTCAAGGTCGACGGGGTCGTCCAGATCATCAGCAACAACGGCGTGCTGTCGTCGATCCCGGACGAAGAGATCGAAAGCATCCGGACGCTGGTTGAAAGCGAGCTGGCCTACGATCCCGTTCCGCTGATCAAGGAAGGGGACATGGTCAAGGTGACGCACGGTCCGCTCAGGGGCGTGGTCGGCCGCCTGGTCCGCAAGGGCGCGCATGCGCGCCTGGTGCTGTCCGTGGACTTGATTGGCCAGGCCGTTGCCGTTGAAGTAGACGCATCCGACGTGAAGCCCTACTGACTCTTGTAGTAGCCAGAGGCCAGTAACCAGTAGCCAGAAGAACGCTGGCCTTTCTGGAATCCGGCTACTGGCTACTGGCTACTGGCAACTGGCTACTGGCAACTGGCAACTGGCTACTGGCAACTGGCAACTGGCTACTGGCTACTAAAGAAATGAAGATCGGCAACATCGAACTCGACTCGCCCTTTGTCGTCTCGCCCATGGCGGGCATGACCGACACGGCGTTTCGCCGCCTGGTCAAGCGCCAGGGCGGCTGCGGGCTCGTGGTGTCGGAAATGGTGAGCAGCGAGGGCCTGGTCCGCGGCATCGATCGCACGCTCGAGTACGCGGAATACACCGAAGAAGAGCGGCCCGTCTCGATCCAGATCTTCGGCGGCGAACCCGCCAAGATGGCCGAGGCCGCCCGCGTCGTCGAAGCCATGGGCGCCAACATCGTCGACGTCAACATGGGCTGCCCGGTCCCGAAAATCGCCAGGCACAACGCCGGCTGCAGCCTGATGCGCGAGCCGCAGCACGCCGCCGAGATCATTGCCGCCATGACGCGGGCGGTGAAGATCCCCGTCACCGTCAAGATGCGCAAGGGCTGGGACGATGGCGAGGTGAACGCGCCGGAGTTGGCCAGGCGCGTGGAGGCGGCGGGGGCGTCGGCGATCGCCGTGCACGGGCGCACCGCCAAGCAAAGCTACAGCGGTTCGGCGGACTGGGATGTCGTCGCCGGCATTGCCCGCTCGGTGAGCATCCCGGTGTTTGGCTCGGGCGACTGCGTTGAGCCCGAAGACATTGTCGCGCGCATGCGGTCGGGCGTCAGCGGCGTGTTTGTCGGCCGTGGCGTGCTGCGCAACCCGTGGATTCTGGCCCAGGCGCGCGACCTGATGGCCGGCCGCCCGGCCCGCCAGATCACCGACGAAGAGCGCGGCCAGTTCCTGCTCGACTACATGCAGTTGCTGCTGGCCGACGAAAAAGGTGAGCAAGAGGGGTTCAGGCATTTGGTTCTTCAAGCCTCAAGCCCCAAGCCCCAGGCCTCGAAAGAGCGCTGGGTGGTCAACAAGCTGCGGGCGCTGTGCACGTGGTACACCAAGGGCTTCGAAGGCGGCGCGCAGTTCCGCATTGGCATCAACTCGGCGAAGTCGATCGCCGAAGTCGAGCAACTGGTTGCCGACTTCTTCTTCCGGCCTGTGGGGACAAACCTGTCCGTGGGGACAAACCTTTAGGTTTGTCCGTCCGTGGGTGCGCCGGCCGGTCGCGACGCGGGGGGCGGTATGGTTCGTCGTTCGCTCTCCCTCGCCGGTCAAATCTCCCTCGGCGCATTAAGCGCAGAGCGAAGCATGTAGTGCAAAGCATACGCCTGCATAGCCTCCGGTCGATTTGTCGGTCAGTGAGCTTCGTCGGCGTCGGTCGAACGCTCACGCCGAACCACACCGCCCCCCACGCCCCGAGGCGTGCGCCGTCCGCTGGAGTGCGAGCGGAAGTCGGCGGGAGCCGGGGCGACCGATCTCTGTTTGGACAAGGGGCATCAAGAGCGCCCCGGCGGGCAGGTTTTTGGCAGACAACCTCGCAGCGAAGGCAAGATCGTCAGGCAGGCCTGAGCTGCGAGTTGTCAGCCGTCTGAAGCGAGCACGGAAGCGGACGGCGAACGCCTCACGCCACGCGCGACGCCACTCCGATAGAATTGATTTACCGTGACCCCAGAAATCACTATCGGCGGCCGCAAGGTCGGGCCCGCTCACGTGCCGCTCGTGGTGGCGGAAATCGGCATCAACCACGAGGGCAGCCTGGCCGTCGCGCGCGAGATGGTAGATGCGGCGGCCCGGGCCGGCGTCGAGGTGGTCAAGCATCAGACGCACGTCGTGGACGACGAGATGAGCGGCGCCGCCAAGCAGGTGGTGCCGGGCAACGCCGACGTGTCGATCTACGAGATCATGCGGCGCTGCGCGCTGTCCGAAGACGACGAGCGGGCGCTGAAGGCGTACGTCGAGGCGAAGGGCATGATCTTCATGAGCACGCCGTTCTCGCGCGCGGCGGCGGATCGGCTCGAGCGCATGAACGTGGCGGCGTACAAGATCGGCTCGGGCGAGTGCAACAACTACCCGCTGCTGAAGCACATCGCCTCGTTCGGCAAGCCCACCATCCTCAGCACGGGCATGAACACGATCGACAGCGTGGCCAAGGCGGTGGCGATTTTCGAGCAGGCGGGCACGCCGTGCGCCCTGCTACACACGACCAATCTCTATCCAACGCCGCCGCACCTGGTGCGGCTGGGCGCGATGGTGGAGCTCGGCAAGGCCTTCCCGCGGGCGGTGATCGGGCTGTCGGATCACACCACCGACAACGTGGCCTGCATTGGCGCCATGGCGCTGGGCGCGTCGATCGTGGAGCGCCACTTCACCGACCACATGTATCGCGCCGGGCCCGACATCGTGTGCTCGATGGACGAGGTGCACTGCCGCGAGTTGATCGCGGCGGCGCACACGCTGCACGCGGAGCTCGGCGGCACCAAGGGACCGGTGACGGAAGAGCAGGTGACCATGGACTTCGCGTTTGCGACGGTGGTCTCCATTCAGCCGATCAAGGCCGGCGAGACCTTCACGAAGCAGAACCTGTGGGTGAAGCGTCCCGGCACGGGCGCCATTCCGGCAGAACGCTACGAAGAGCTGCTCGGCAAGACCGCCACTCGCGACATCCCCACCGACACGCATCTCGCCCTCGACGACGTATCGATGTAGTGT
>CAYGMD010000047.1:6542-28981 GCA_964350785.1 uncultured Acidobacterium sp.
ATGTGGCGTCCGCCTTTAGGCGGACCAGTCAGCGTCCGCAGCGAAGGAGGTTAGGCGGGCAGCCGGTGGTTACCTGGCGAACGGGTTTTCGATGGTGACGCCGCCGATCGCCTGACCGTTGTTCAGGTCTTCCGACACGATTCGCATGGCGCCGCCGCGGGCGGCCACGGCAATAATCAGGGCGTCCCAGAAACTGATCTGGGCGGCATCCTCGAGTGTGAACGCGCTGATGATGTCAGCTGGTGTCGTCGGATCGAGGCACCACGGCACGTAGTCGGCGATGACCGCGCGTGCGACGGACTTCGGCAGCGGCGTGCGGATTTTTCGAGTGGCGTTGACGTAGAACTCCTGCAGCACTTGGGTGCTGATGACGCCATCGCGACTCAGCCACAGCGCTTTCAGCAACGCCTTCGCCGTCGTGTGCTTCGCACCCGCGTCCACGTCGTAGGCGTAGATCAGGATGTTGGTGTCGACAAACGTCTTACCGTTCGTGCCACTCATCGCGCGTCGCCCCAATCTGTCCGCCGAGGTGCAGGCCCGCATCGAGGCGGGCCAAGGCCCGCCGCTCGGCCAGCGCATACGCCTCGTCCTGGCCGACGAGTGCGCGGACCTGATCCGCCAGCAGCCGGCTAATGGAGGTATTGCGCCGCGCCGCCAGCACCTTGGCCTTGCGCAAGATGCCCCGGTCGAGCCGGACGGTGATGTTCTGGGTTGCCGCCGGGGTCTTCGTCATGGATGGTTCTTGCACGTATTATACGTGCAATCACCAAATCAACAAGTTATCCGTGTGACGGCCTTTCATTGCCCATCTGTCGGTCCAGTCGTGCCACGGCGTCAATCCGCGAATGGGTTCCGGATCGTGAGCTGGCCTGCGATGACCTGGCCGGACTGCATGTCCTCGGAGTACAGCGTGCCGCAGCCGGCTTCGAGTGCCGCCGCGACGATCAGCGCGTCGTAGATGTGGAAACCGTGGCGCACCGCGAGCAGCAAGGGGTCACCATCGTTGACTCGTTATCCTTGTGACGGGTCGACGACGTTCAACCCGTCGATCCCTTCAAAGTCCCTGGTGTTGAGGGTTGCGAGTCTGAATCCGGTGGCCAATGCAATTGCCGCGATCTGGGCATCCAGAATGCCGATCGGCCGGCCGCGTCGTCGGCGCGCGACCATCACCGCGGCGTATTCGCGCCCAGCCAGGGCGTCAAACGCGAGGCAGGCACGGCCAAGCCGCAGCATCATGTGATCGAACGCGCCCTCCAGATGTGAGCGACGTTGTCCTTCGGGTAAGGTCGCCAACCCGGCGCAGATTTCGGCGACCGTGATCGATGAGATCCAGAGGGCCCGCTGATCTTGCGCATCGAGCCATGCCTGCACGCGCGGGTTGGGCGTTGGTTTTGAAACGTCCGACACGACATTCGTGTCGAGCAGAATCATTTTTCCCACTCCTCGTCGGTCACGAACGGCGGCTTGCGAGGCAGTTCCGTTCGGGGAGCAATCACCAGCTCCTGTCCGGCGAACCTGTTGGCGAGCCACGTGCCGAGGCCGACTTCGTCCAGGGACCGGTCGCGCCTGAGCTCGCTGTGAAGAATCACCCGAGCCTCTTCCTCCATCGACCGCCGGTTACCCGCCGCCCGCCGGCGCAGGGCTTCTTTCAGCGAATCGTCCAGTTTACGGATGGTGATGCTGGCCATAACGATTGCAATGATATCATTGATTGCACCCTGGCACCCTGGCACCCTGGCACCCTGGCACCCTGGCACCCCGGCACCCTGGACCTCTACACGTTCAACCTGAAGGATTTCCGCAGGCTCGCGCCAGACCAGGCCGAGCGCCTCTTGACACTACTCATATTGTTGAGTAAATTTACTCAATATAGTGAGCAAATCTACTCTGCGGTCTTTTCGTCGGGCCCAGGCCGAGACCCTCGCGACCCGGCTGGGCGAGCCACGCCGGTTCCTGCAAGTGGTGGCCGGTGCGCGGCAGGCCGGCAAGACCACGCTGGTCGGCCAGGCGCTCGAGGGCCTGAAGGTCCCGGTCATCTTCGTCTCTGCCGACGAGCCCACGCTGGGCGATGCCGGTTGGCTGTCGGCGCAGTGGGAACGAGCGCGAGTGGCAGCTACGGACGCGGGCAAGACCGGCGCGGTGCTGGCACTCGACGAAATACAAAAGATCCCGGGCTGGTCCGAGACCGTCAAGCGCCTCTGGGATGAAGACACGCGCGCGCGCCGGCCGCTGAAAGTCGTGCTACTCGGTTCGGCCCCGCTGTTGCTGCAGCAAGGCTTGACTGAAAGCCTGGCCGGCCGCTTCGAGATGGTGCATGTGCCGCATTGGTCGTTCGACGAGATGCGGACCGCGTTCGGATTCTCTCTGGACGAGTTCCTGTACTTCGGCGGCTACCCGGGCGCCGCGCCGCTCATCGCTGACCCGCCACGCTGGCGACGCTACCTGCTCGACGCGCTGATTGAAACCACGATTGCCCGCGACGTCCTGCTCATGACGCGGGTGGATAAGCCGGCTTTGTTGCGCCGGCTCTTCGAACTGGGGTGCCGCCACTCGGGACAGGTGCTGTCGTACACCAAGATGATCGGTCAATTGCAGGATGCCGGCAACACGACCACCCTCGCCCACTATCTCGATCTTCTGGGGGGCGCCGGAATGATCGTTGGATTGCAGAAGTACGCCGCCCGTGCGCCGCGGCAGCGAGGCTCGAGTCCGAAACTGCAGGTGATGAACACGGCCCTGATGACGGCGGTGTCCGGTCTGTCGCCGCCGGAAGCGGCCGCAGATCGGCAGTTCAGAGGGCGCCTGATCGAATCGGCGGTCGGCGCGCACCTGGCCAATGGCGCCGCGACCGGTGATTTCGAACTGTTCTACTGGCGCGAAGGCAATCGCGAAGTGGACTTCGTGATGCGCCGGGGCCGCACCGTCGTCGCGGTCGAAGTGAAGAGCGGACGGTCGCCAGACGCCTTTCCCGGTCTTGCCGCGTTCGCGGACGCATTCAAGCCAAAGCGAACGCTGATCGTCGGCGGGGACGGCGTGCCCCTGAACGAGTTCCTGACGCGTCCGATCGGCTACTGGCTTTAACCCGGAGCAAGCCCAAGCCCCCCTAGAGCCCTACGATCCCCATGAACGTGATGGCGCGGTTGCGCTTGACGAAGCCGAACAAGGGCGCCTCCTCGTTGGCCTTCAAGCCCGTGTCGTAGCGTCCCTCGATGCCAATGCGGCCGAACTGCTGGCCGAAACCAAACGTCAGGCTGATGTCGTTCCCCATGTTGTATTTGTAATCCGCGGTGGCGGTCGGAGCCGCCAGGGTGGCGCGCAGGGGCGTGGAAAACTGCACGCCTGATGTCGAGTAAAGGTCTTTGTACACCTTCATCCGCACCTGCAGGCCGTAGTTGAAGTAGGTCGTGGAGTAATCGTAGTCGGCGCCGTTCAGGGGCACGACCGCCCGGCGCTGCGAGATCTGGATTTCCGGCTGGATCTTCAGGAACTTGTCCCGACGAAGCACGACGAACCCGCCGACGAGGTATCCCTGGCCGGCCTCGGTCTCGGTGGACGGCGAGGACGCGAACCACGACTGGTTGAACCCGCCGAAAATGCCGACCTTGGGGGTCACCTGGGCCGTGGCAGCGCCGGCGGACAGCACCACCGCAGCGGCAAGAAAACCGAGGATGCGGAGAGCCTTCATAGCAATCAACCTTTCGAGACCGAAGTTATCGCCGCGGAAGTATAGACTGATCTGTAGTGTCAAGCTCAACAAATTCGGCATACGCTTTATTTTCGCTTGACCTTCGCCGCCCACAATGTCAAGCTTCCGCCGAAGTTTCAGTGTCTGAAACCGGGATCATAAGGAAAACCATGATCATGCGCAAAACACTCGCCGTGCTGCTGGCAGCCATTGTGCTGATGGGAACACCGATCGTCGGCATCGCCCAGGCGCCTTCGTCGACGCTGCGTGGCCAGGTTGTCGATGCCGGGGGTCGCGGCGCTTCAGCCGTTCGCGTCGAGCTGGTGCGCGACAACATGGTGGTTTCGACCATCATGAGTTCGACCGATGGCCACTTCAGCTTCCCGGGAGTGCCGGCCGGCAATTACATCGTGCGGACCATGGTGAACGGCCAGCCGACGGGCGTGCGGGCAACGGTCACGGCCGGCGAAACGCCGGCCACGGCGCTGCTGGTCCTGCCAAGTCTGGCCACGGCGTCTCCGCAGCTTGGTGCCGCGTTCGGCTCGATCCTCTCGAGCGCGCTTTCGGTCGCAACGTCGGCCGTCACCAGCGCGCTGGTTGTTGTGGCGGCGGAAAACGGCGACGTTGAATATTTGTATGTGACCTTGGACCAGTCCCTTAACGCCCTCATCACGTTGATCACGGCAGTTCCGACAGCGCCAGGCGCGCCGCCGGCCTTTGGCAATATTCCTATTGTTCCGGTCGCACCTCCTCCTACGAATTTCGTTCCCCCGGTGATCAACCTCCCGCCGGGTGGTGTTCCCCCGGGCGTCATCATCATCCTTCCGCCGAGCGCGATCCCTCCGGGTGTTCTGCCCCCCGGTTTTGGTTCTGCGAGCGGGACCCGGTAAGGTAAGCATGCGGCCCAGACAGGGCCCCCGATCTTCAAGAGTTCTCACGGCGGCGGCTTCTTCCAGGAGCCGCCGTTTTGTTTTTGGGCTCAGCCCGTTTGCGCGACGTGTAGGATTGGCGGGTGCGCCTGTTTCCCGTTGCCGTAATCCTGTTGCTGGCGTGGGGCGCGTTGGCTGTGGGCGGGTCGCCTTCGTGGGCCGGCGCGCCGGTGGCGGTGTTTGCCTTCGCCACAGCGATCCTGGGATTTCTGGAGCGCCGCGACAGATCCGATAACGAGGGTGCGACACCAGGACTTCCGCACCCTTCGGTCATCCTCGCGCTGTGCCTGTTTCTGGCTGCGGTCGTGGTGCAGCTGGCGCCCCTGCCGGCAGCGGTCGTCGCCACGCTTAGCCCTTCTCACGATGTGGCGGAGTTCGAGAAGCTGCTGGCCACCGCAGATAACCGCGCTCCAGAGCTGGTGCCGCCGGTACCGGTGGATGCACCACGACCTTTATCGATTTCTCCCAGTGGCACGTGGTGGGGGCTGGGCTTTGCCGTCGCCTTCGCGACTTATCTAATCGGCACCAGCCGCGGGCTGTCGTCTGTGGGCATCACTGGCGTGACTCGCGCAACGGTTGCCCTCGGCGTGGTCGTCGCATTTCTGGGAATGTACCAGTTCGCTAGCGGCAACACGACGCTGTACGGCTGGTACGTCCCCATCACGCCAACCCGCTCGGCGCCCTTTGTGAATCGCAACCACCAGGCGGGCTGGCTGGTGATGGTCCTGTCGCTGACACTTGGGTTGTTCGCCGGCGAGGTGGCCCGCGGCATGCGCGGGGTGGCGCCACGGTGGCGCGACCGCGTGCTCTGGTTCTCGTCCAAGGAAGCCAACGTCACCTTGCTGCTCCTGTTCGCAGCCGTGATCGTGGCGATTGGGATTCTAACGGCGCGCTCTCGATCCGGCGCGATCGCGCTCATCGTGGCGTTGATGGTTGTCGCCCTGTGGAGTGGCCGCCGGCAGTCGTCGAATGCCAGGCGGCGTATTGCCAGCCTGAGCCTGATCGCGGTCGGCGTGATTGCGTTCTTGACCAGCGGATCACACGTGATGGTGCGTTTCTTCGGGACGGAATGGGTCGGTGGCGAGGGCCGGTATGCGGCGTGGCAAGACTCGTGGCGCATTCTGCAGGAATTCTCCCTGACGGGAACCGGCTTCAACACCTACGGTGTCTCCATGCTGCACTACCAGACCGTTCAGGGAATGGGCAGGTTCATCGAGGCGCACAACGACTACCTGCAGCTGGCGGTCGAAGGGGGCTGGCTGCTTGGCATTCCGGCGCTGCTGTTGACTGCGAGCCTGGCGATGGAGATCCGTCGCCGCTTCCGCGAAGGAAAGGACGATACGCGCACCTACTGGGTGCGTGTCGGCGCCGTCACCGGGCTGGTTGCCATCGCGTTGCAGTCGGTGGTGGAGTTCACGCTGCAGATGCCCGGTGCCGCGGTGATGTTCGCAACCCTGCTGGCCATTGCCATCCACCACCCGCGTCCGCGCGCGGCCAGTCCCGATCGGCTGGTTGACTGACATGCGAGCCCTGGCCCTGTTAGCGCTCCTGCTCGGCGCCGATGTAGCGCCCGCCTTTAGGCGGACCATGTCTAACTCCAACTGGTTCATGGCCTCAACTGAACACGCCGTCGCCATCAGCGACGACGCTTCCGCGGCAACGCGTCTGCTTGCCGACTTGACGACGGCGCGGGCCGTGATGGGCCAGGTGACAGACGTCGATTCGCTGCCGCCGGTGCGGGCGTTTGCGGCGAAGAACGCGGCGGCCCTTAAAGAGCTGGTGCCGCAGTACTGGGAGCGACGCGGTGTGCGCCCGCTCGGGGCCTCGTACACCGGGCCTCACAACGCATTCATCGCCGTTCGCACCGACATACCCATACCAGAGCAGTTCCCGTTGCTGCTGCACGAGTACACGCACCTCGTCACCGAGGCGCACGTGCCCGACGCGCCCGGCTGGCTGAACGAAGGCTTGGCCGATTTCTGGGGTGCGCTCGTTGTCGACGATGGCCGGGTCGTGGTGGGCCGGCCACCGGTGCAACACCTGAAGCTGCTGCGCTCGCGCGCCTGGTTGCCGCTCGACGAGCTGCGCGATCGGCCACGCGGCAAGCTGACCACGAACACGGCCGATGCGGCCATGTTCTACGCGCAGTCGTGGGCCATCGTCCATTACCTGCTGCTCGGCCGCGACCCGTCCGCGCCGCTGACCTTCGCGCCATCCGAGCGTGAACTGACCCCACAACTCGAAGCTGAAGTTCATGCTTATGTGACAGCCGGCCAATTTCGCGAGGTGCCAGTCCGCCTAAAGGCGGACACCACACCTGTCAATGTGGCGTCCGGCACCAATGTGGCGTCCGCCTTTAGGCGGACCACAACCACTCCGGCACCCATCTCCGAAGCCCGCTCCCTCGCCGAACGCGCCAACATGCTGGTGTTTGGCGAGCGGCCCGACGCCACTTTGCGGCTGCTGCGCCGGGCCCTGGCGCTTGATCCTCTAGATCCATTGGCGCTCGAGGTGATGGGCACGTACTACTTCCTGCTCAACCAACCGGATCACGCGCGGGTGTGGCTGCAGCAGGCGTTGGCCGCCGACCCGGCACGTTATAGTCCGGCGTTGTACCTGGCGCTCTTGTCTTCGTCTGCGGCCGACCGCGAGCGCTATCTGCGTTCGGCGGTCAGGGCGAAGCCCGACTCGGTTGTGGCCTGGCAGCGCCTGTGGGAGATCTACGCCGAGGACGGCCGCGCCGGCCAGGCGCGGTGCTGGTGCCGACGGCTGCAGGGGGTGCTGCAACCGTTGCTGTGGCCGGCCGCGGGCATGTCTTGCGATTGGCAGGGTGCGCCATGACGTCGCGCCGGAGCTTGCCATCGGCCTGGTCGTGGATCGTGTTTGTGGGCGGACTGGTGGCCGCGGCGACCGCCGGCGTTTCGACCTACCGGAGCGCCGGTCTGTACGGCTATCCCATCCTCACCGGCTTTCACCGCGAGTGGAACCCGCGGACGCGAAGCTATCAACTGATGCACGAGACCACGACCAAGGACGGCCTGCGCATGCGCCGGCTGTTCTCTGACGGGCATGCCGTTCAGCGAGTCGCTTTGACTGGCGACGCCGTCGGGCCGGCAGTTGAGCAGGCGCTTAAGGCGGGGGTGCGCTTTGGGTACTCGACCCGCAACGACGAGGTCATCGACGCGTGGATTACCCGCAACCCCGAGACCGAGGTTGCGCGCGCTGAAGTCTCCACCAGGCGGAACGGCAGGATCGACCGCTGGGAGCAGTACGTCAAAGGGCAACTGGTTCGGGTCGATCTCGACACCGACGGCAACGGCAAGCCCGATCAGTGGATGACCTATGAGGACGGCATCCTGATGGACACCTTCATCGACGCCGACGAGGACGGTCAACCGGACGAACATAGCCAGCCATGACATTCGTCTTATCTTCGCCAGTCACGACGCCGGGCCAGTTGAGATAGACTCTCCGCCAACACGACTTTTTGAGACTCTGTGCAAACGGGTCGTCTATAGCAAAAACACAGGTTGGATTTTGCCCCCCAGCCTTCGGCCTGGCATCTTCACGGCGTGCCAGGTCGCGGTCCTGCCTGTAAGTCAGAGGGCGAAGCTCTATTCGGAACCTGCCGGGAGGGCAATTCTCGTCGGGAGGGCACGGCTGGTCGGGACGGGCGTTGTATCATTTGCCCATGCAGGCGGACGAGACCTTCGAGGTCCCTCCCGAGCTCGAGGCGGCGCTTCAGGAGTCGATCGCTCAGGCCGACAGGGGAGAGACCATCTCCGCGGATGAACTGATCGAGCGCCTTCGCCGCACGTCCGAGCATAGTGCTCGGCGTTGAGGTCACCCCGCGGGCCGTGGCGCAAATCGAAGCTGCGGCCGCGTGGTGGGCGGCCCACAGGCCTGATCCCAACCGGCCGGGGTGTCCGCGAGCGGAGGTCAGCATGACGCATGAAGCACTGTTGCAGCGAATCGCAGTCGATCCCAACGTCTGTCACGGGAAGCCGTGCATCCGAGGCCACCGCATCTGGGTTTCCCTCGTGCTCGACCTGCTGGCCGACGGACTAAGCACCGAACAGATCGCAGAACACTATCCCGGTCTCGAAGCCGACGACATTCGTGCCTGCGTCGCTTATGGCTCCGAGATGACGCGTGAGCGCGTCGTGGTCATGGAAACCGGAGCCGCGTGAAGGCCAAGCTCGACGAGAACCTCGGCTCCCTTGGAGCGGTGTTTCTACGCGGGCATGGCATTGACGTTGCGACGGCCGCCGATCAGGGATTACTTTCGGCAGCGGACGATAAGATCCTTGGCGTATGCGCCGCTGAAGGCCGTTGCCTCGTAACGCTCGACATGGATTTTTCAAACCCGCTGCAGTACCCGCCCGGAGCCTACGCCGGCATTGTCGTCGTCCGCATTCCGGGAAGGCTCCGGCTCCCGGAACTGGAACGGGCACTGGGCCAGGTGGTCAAAGCCACGAAAGTCGCCGACGTTCAGGGACGCCTCTGGATTGCCGAAGTGGACCGTTTGCGCGAGCACACGGAAGAAACCAAAGGGCAGCGCTAACCCAACCCATTGCTCGTAGGGGCGTCCTTCAGGACTGGATTGGGTTGCCAGGAAGGAACTGACAACATAAGGCTCAGCCGACACGTGTTCGATTTGCAGCTCTGATGTTGGCTCTCGATCCGGCGCCGTACGGAAGATAAGCCATGGTGATTACCCGACAGGTCCTCGCGAAGCAGTTGAGTGAGTATCTCCAGCACAACGTGACCATCGAGCAGCTCGTGGACTGGTCCGAGCGAGCCGTGATGGAGGGGGACTTCGAACCCGCTGCGGACCACGACACCCTGCGCGACATTGCGGCGCGCCTCGGCCTGGCCGACGTTAAGGCCTTCGGCCTGACGTGGGAGGATTGCGAGGGGTTCCTCGCGCGCCTCGGATACCGCGCCAAGGTCGATGTCTTCCAGGCGACATGAAGCCGGATTAGAATTCGAGATTCGGCATCGATGAAGCGTTCGCTTGTAACCCTGTTCTACGTGATGTCCTTTTCGCTGGCAGCATCGGCGCAGCAGGTCCCCACCGACGATCCGGTGGCGTCGGCGCCGGTTCGCCTTGGCGTCTTCGGCCTCGACCCCGGCGTGAGCCTGACCAACCTTGGTGTCGATACCAACGTCTTCAACACGGTGGACAACCGGCAGCGCGACCTCACCTACACGGTGTCGCCGGACCTGAGCGTATGGCTGCGCACCGGCCGCGGGCTCCTGAGCGTGTCGGGCGCGATGCAGTTCGTCTATTTCCAGGAGTTCGAAACCGAGCGGGCGATGAACAGTAACGCCAGCGGCCGATACGAATTCCGCTTCAACCGGCTGCGCCCATATGCCTCGGCCAGCACCGTCAACGCGAAAGAGCGGCCTGGCTACGAGATCGACATCCGCGCGCGGCGCTACGAAACCGACCTGCATGCCGGCGCCGACTTCCGGGTCGCGTCGAAGTCCACCGTCCGGCTTGATCTGCGGAACCTCGACTACCGCTTCGCCGGCGACGAGGTGTTCGACGGCCAGGCCTTGAACGAGCAGCTGAACCGCACCCTCAGGGCCGTTGACGTGAGCTGGCGGCAACAGCTCACAGCGCTCACCAACTGGATTACCCACGTGTCGCGCGAGACAGAGCGGTTCGAGTTCAACGACTTGCGCAACTCCGACAGTTTTCGGCTGTCGAGCGGTTTCGAGCTCGGGCGCTTCGCGCTCATCCGGGGCAGTGCGTTTGCCGGTTTCCGTAAGCTCACGCCCGCCGATGGCGGCGTCATTCCCGAGTTCACCGGCGTCACGGCCGATGTCGACGTGTCGTACACCATGCCCACCCAAACGCGGCTGGGCGCGGCGGTGGAACGCGACGTCCAGTATTCGTACGAGGACCGAACGCCGTACTACATCCAGACCGGGTGGACAGCGACCCTGACGCAGCGGGTCACCGGCCGCTGGGACGTCCAGCTATCCGGCGGACGGGATCGTCTGGCCTATCAAGCCATCATCGAGGCCATCGATGCGCGCACCGACTTCATCGGGCGCTTTGGCGGCGGCGTCGGCTACGAACTGGGGGACCAGATCAGGGCGAGTTTCGATGTCAGCTCGTACCATCGCAGTTCGCAGATTCCAGGGCGCGACTACGGCGGCGTCCGGGCGGGCGTGTCGGTAACTTATGGGTATTAAAGACTTGGGGCCTGGGGCTTGGGGCTTGGTCCTGGCGACCATGGTCGTCTTCAGCGCGCTGTTGCAAGCACAGGGGACACAACCCACCAATTACGTGATCGGGCCTCAAGACGTTCTCACGATCACGTCGTTCGACCAGCAAGACCTGAGCAACAAATACCCGGTCGATTCCGACGGCACGTTTACCTTCCCGCTGATTGGGCGGGTCAAGGCGGGTGGCCTGACGCTTCGTGAGCTCGAGGCTGAGCTCAAGCGGCTACTTAAGGACGGCTTCTTCAAGGACCCCCAGCTATCGGTCGGCGTCGAACAGTACCGCAGCCAGAAGGTGCATATCGTCGGCGAAGTCCGTAATCCCGGCACCTATCCTCTGGCCGGCGACATGAGCCTGATCGAGGCGGTGGCCCGGGCCGGGTCGACGCTGCCGAGCGCGTCGGGAGAGGCACTGGTGGTGCGGGCCAGGGCCGGCCAGCCAACGTCGGGTCCCGTCCTGCCGAAGGGTGACGAGACGGACGTGACGACGGTCGACCTGAAAGCGCTCCAAAGCGGCGCGCTCAGCCAGAACGTCTCGCTCAGGGACGGCGACACCATCTTCGTGCCGCGGGCCGAGTCGGTTTACGTGTTCGGACAGGTCAAGAGTCCGGGCGCCTATCCAATTCAACGCGATACGACGGTGCTGCAGGCGCTGGCGCTCGCCGGCGGTGTGACGGACCGTGGCGCCACCAACCGCATCAAGATCGTGCGCACAGAGAAGGGCAAGACGGTCGAGGTGAGCGTGAAGCTCACCGACATCGTGCGGGCCGGCGACACGATCATGGTTCCCGAGAGGTTCTTCTGATGTCCGCGGAATCCCCGAGGATGCATCCTCAGGATGTTCGATGCGCCACCGCCGCCAATTCGTTCAGGACCTGGACGCTGATGATGCCACCTTGCTCGACCAACGCCTCAGCGGTGGGCGTGCGGCGATCGTGCTGCCCGATGGTGTACAGCAGGACGTTGGTGTCCAGAAACACCGTTTCGCTCATCGCTCATGGGCCTCTTCACGGTCGAATCTGAAGCCGGCGGGCAAGGCCCGGCGCAATTGCCGGAGGCGTTCAAGCGCTCTTTGCCTGGTGCGGTCGCGGCCGACCGCAAAAGACCGATCGCCGGCGACCACAACCTCGATCTCGTCGCCGGCCTTGAGTTCCAGCGCCTCCACCACGGCGGCGGGAAGCCTGATGGCCAGACTGTTGCCCCATTTTGCGACCCGCATGTCACGGCTCCTTGGTTGGATATACTTCACGGAAAGTATATCAACTCGGTGAGAAGTCAATGAAATACAGACGAGACCACGTATTTCACCGGGGGTCATTGCCCGTTTCTAAGAGATCTTTCTGATGTCCGACCAACCGCTCGACCCACTTCGCGACAAGATGCGCCTCGATCTGGACGGCGCCTCACTGGCCGCGCCAGGGCCTGAGCCTCGCCCGGCCAGCCGTCCGGCGGGGGACTCCCGCTTTGGCGACCCGGTTCCGCCGTCTGCCGGTGCCACGCCTCCCGGGTATGCCGGCTACGGCGCGGGTTACGGTGCCGGCTATGGCCAGGCAGTCAACGGCGACGAAGTGCATCTTCTCGACTACGTCCGCGTGCTGCACAAGCGCCGCTGGACCGCCATCACGGCCTTCCTGATCATGTTTGGCGCCGTGACGGTCTACACGTTCACGGCCACGCCCATCTACAGCGCGCGCGTGCAGATCCTGATCGAGAACGAGAACCCCAACGTCGTGAAGTTCGAGGAAGTGATCGAACAAAACAAGGCTCTCGATTACTACCAGACGCAGTACCGCCTCCTGCAGAGCCGCGCCCTGGCCCGCCGGACGCTGCAAGCCGAGAAGCTGTGGGAGCATCCGCTCTTCGCCGGTACCGCGGCTTCGTCTGGCGTGTCGATGAATCCCATCGCGTGGGCTGGCGCAACCGTCCAGTTCGTGCAAGGGTTTTTCGTCGAGCCGCCGGCAGCGACAGAGGTAGAGGCTCCAGACGTCACGGAGAACGCCACGCAGTCGCGCACCATCGACAGGTTCTTGGGCGGCCTCACCGTGACGCCCGTCCGCAACAGCCGGCTCGTCGACGTGAGCTACCGCTCATCGGATCCGGCCCTGTCATCACGGGTCGCCAACGCCCTTGCCAAGCAGTACATCGAGCAGAACCTCGAGTTCAAGTTCCTGGCCACCAAGGAAGCCACCGACTTTCTGAACGCGCGCACGGCCGAACAGCGCAAGTCGCTTGAGAAGAGCGAGCAGGCCCTGCAGCAGTACCGCGAGAAGACCGGCGCCATGGCGCTCGAAGACCGGCAGAACATCGTCGTGCAGCGGCTGGCCGACCTGAACGCGGCTGTCACCCGGGCGCGGACCGAGCGCATCGAGAAGCAATCCGTCTACGATCAAATCCGAGCGATTCAGAGTGACCGCACGGCGGTCGACACCTTCCCTGCCATCTTGAACAACACCTTCATCCAGCAGCTCAAGGGGCAGCTGAACGAGCTGCAGCGGCTCAAGGCCCAACTCGCGGAGAAGCTCGGCGCGCGACACCCAGACATGGTGAAGGTGGACTCCGCGATCGAAACCACCGAGACGCGCATCAACGCCGAAGTGCAGAAGGTGGTGCAGGCGCTTCGCAACGACTACCTGGCGGCGCAGGCCAACGAGCGGTCGCTGCAAGCATCGCTCGACCAGCAGCGGGCCGAAGCGCAGGATTTGAATCGCGCGTCGATCCAGTACGGGGTGCTGCAGCGGGATGCGACAAGCAACCAGACGATGTTCTCCGGACTCCTCGAGCGAAGCCGGGAAACCGGCATCTCGGGCGAGCTCAAGACCAGCAACATCCGGATCGTCGACCAGGCCGAGACGCCCCGGAGACCGGCCAGCCCGAACAAGGTGACCAACCTGTCGCTGGCACTTTTCGGCGGCATGTTTCTGGGGATTGGTTTGGCGTTCTTCTTCGAATATCTCGACAGCCGCATCAAGCAGCCCGACGAGATCAAGACGCAGCTGGGCCTGCCGTTCCTGGGGATGGTGGCGCTCTTCAACCCGAAAGACACTACCGGTCCGCCGCTGATCGGCAACGGCATGCCGCACGACTTCTCCGAAGCGTTCCGCGGCATCCGCACCAACGTGCTGTTCTCGTCCGCGGATACGGGGTCGAAGTCGATCGTCGTCACCAGCACGGGCCCGGGCGAGGGCAAGAGCGTAGTGTCGGCCAACATCGCCATGTCGCTGGCGCTGGCGGGTCAGCGCGTGCTCTTGGTCGATGCCGACATGCGGCGTCCCAAGATCCACGAGCTATTCGGTGTGGGCCTGGAGCCGGGCCTGTCGAACGTGATGGTCGGGGACGCCAAGGCCAGCGACACGGTGAAGCGGACGCTGACGCCCAACCTGTGGCTGCTGGCGGCAGGCAAGCACCCGCCCAACCCGGCGGAGCTCCTGGGGTCGCGGCGGTTCAAGGACTTCATGGGGTCACTTGGCGAGCACTTCGACTGGGTGATCATCGACTCGCCGCCGGTGATGGCGGTGACCGATGCGAGCGTGATTGCCCACAGCGCGACGGGTGTGGTGTTCGTGGTCGGCGCGGAGATGACGAGTAAGGGGGCCGCGAAGGCTGCGCTCGAGCAGCTTGATTCGGCAAAGGCCAAGTATGTGGGCGGGATCCTGAACCGCGTTGACGTTCAGCGCAACCCGTACTACTATGCGCGCCACTACCGCCGGGAGTACAGCAATTACTACACCAAGCCCGCCAAAACATAGGAGTATGACACGCTATCGCCACAGCGGGTGATCGGCCGGCTGATTCACGAATGAGCCGCCACAAGCTCATCGATCGGCTCAGGGAGGCCGCGAGCCATACGTTGATTTACGGCTTGGGATCAATCGCCCAGCGACTCCTTGGGTTCGTGCTGATCCCGCTGTACACCACGTACTACTCGAGCGAGACGTACGGCGCGTTGACGCTGCTGACGCTGGCCGGAACTATGGCCGGCACAATTTTCTATTTCGGTGCTTCCTCGGCGTTGTCGCGGTCGTTCTTCGATTACGACGACGCCGGTCAGCGGCGCGTCGTCGTCAGCACGTCGTTCTACATCACCATCACCGGCGCTGTTCTTCAGGTAGCCACCGGCATCCTTGCCGGGCCGCTCCTCTCTCGAGTGCTTTTCAGCACAACTGACTATTCCATGCACGTTGCGCTGGCACTTGCGGGATCAGCATTCACGTTCTTGAATGGGCTGTTCTTTGTCGTTCTGCGGTTCGAGCGCAAGTCCGTTCAGGTAGTCGTCCTCAATCTGCTGTCGTTGGTGATGACGACCGCCCTGGTCACGACGTTGTTGGTGAAGATGCAACTGGGGCTGATGGCCCCGCTTCTCGGAACCCTCGCGTCGGAAGCGGTCGTGCTTGTTGCCCTCGCGACCATGAACCGAAGGATGGTTGGCGCCGCGATTTCCCGCAGCGAGCTGGCCCTCCAATTGAAGTTCGGCATTCCCCAGATCGGCGTGGGGTTGGCGTATTACGCGCTCGACTCCGTCGATCGACTGATGATTGGAAAGTACGCGTCGCTGAGCGACGTCGGCATCTACTCGCTCGGTTACAAGATGGGTATGGTGATTCACATCCTCTTCATCTTGCCGTTTTCGCAGATCTGGGCGCCGATGCGCATGCAATATCGCAAGGATCCGGTTGCTAAAGACCTGTCCCGCCTGATTCTGACCTACTACTTCGTGATTGGCGGAATCGCGACGGTTGGCGTGTCAATGTTCGCGCGGCAATTGGTAGGGCTTTTCGTCGGTCGTTCGGAGTACCTTGAATCATTCCAGGTCATCCCTCTCATCATGTTCGGTCACCTCTGCTACGGTGCGGTAAACATCGTCGACGCCGGCATCTATTTCGAACGCAAAGCTATTTATCACGTGTGCATATTTACCGGCACCGTGCTGTTCAATCTGGCGCTGAATTATCTACTAGTTCCTAGATTCGGATATATGGCGGCGGCTTGGAGCAAGGCGGCGTCATTTCTGTTGCTGATTGTTGCGGTGCACCTTGTGGCGCGTCGGTTCCATCCTCTGATCGTCGAGCGGTGCCGCCTGGTAATCATCGCCACGTCGTCGATTGCGGTGCTCACTGCGGGCAGCATTTTCAATCCGCTAAGTCTGGCATTGGCGATAGCGGTTAAGGTTGCCCTCCTTACCGGACTAGTCGCCGGATGGGCCACGTTTCTTCTGACCGATCGCGAGCGCAAAGGCCTGCGGTCCCTGATCGCTAAGCGGGATCGGGTCAGCAGTTGAGCGACATCTCCGTCGATGAACAAGTTTGCATCACCACGAGGGCGATTGGACCGGTACTGTCGCTAGTTTGCTGGTACGTTTGGTGGTTGACACCTGACAAGCACCATTCAATCGCCGGCAAATTCCATTTCGGCCGGCTGTGACGGCGTAGAGCATGTCAACCATCAAGAAGAGGCTTCAAGAAAATACGCTTTCAATCGGCTCCTGGATGACCCTTGCTCACCCAGCGATTGCCCAGATTCTTGTCGAAGCCGGCTTCGATTGGATCGTGGTCGACCTCGAGCACAGCGTTATCGAGCTGAGCGAAGCCGAGATGCTGATGCGCGTGATCGAGGCCGGCGGCGCCTCTCCACTCGTCCGCTTGACCTCAATCGATCCCAACCAAGCGAAGCGCGTCATGGATGCCGGAGCCCACGGCATTATTGTGCCCCAAGTCAACTCAGCGGCCGAGGCGAGGCAAGCAGTAGCCATGGTCAAGTATCCACCCCACGGCACTAGGGGCGTCGGTCTCGCAAGGGCGCAGCGATATGGCCCTGGTTTCAATGAATACGCTTCGTCGGTTGATGAAGAGACGGTCGTGATTGCCCAGATCGAACATGTAAACGCGGTGGAGCACCTTTCGGAGATCCTTGCTGTTCCTGGCATCGACGGAACAATGATTGGGCCTTATGACCTGTCTGCCTCCATCGGAAAGCCAGGCCTCTATAATGCCCCAGAAGTTACGGCCCTCTTGGATCGCTATGAAGCGGTCTGTCGTAACACGAACAAGCCGATGGGGTTTCACGTTATTGAACCAAGAGCGGATGCGATGCGCGGCCGGATCGACCGTGGCTATCGATTCTTAGCCTTCAGTACTGACTTCCTGTTTCTTGGTGAAACCTGTCGAGGCGAGCTGCGTCAGCTGCGCGAAGGCCTGTCACCGAAGGCGCCCCTCGTATGAGCAACCGCCCCAAGATTGTCGGCATTATCCCAGCGAGAATGGCCTCGTCCCGCCTTCCTGGAAAACCCCTAGCGTTAATTGCAGGAAGACCGATGATCGAGCACGTCTATCGTCGATCACTGTTGAATTCTCACTTCGACGAAGTGTGCATCGCCACTTGCGACGAAGAAATTAGGGATGCAGCAACAGGCTTCGGCTGTCGCGCGATCATGACTAGCGCCAGCCACCAGAGAGGAACAGAGCGTGTTGCCGAGGCTGCTTCTCAAGTCGCGGCAGATATCGTCGTCAATATTCAAGGCGACGAACCACTACTGCAACCGGCGATTTTTGACGCGCTGCTTGCGCCATTTCTCGAAGGCGATTCAGTGGTATGCACCAATTTGATGAATCGACTCGACACCGATGCAGACCAGGACAACCGCAGTTATGTGAAGGTAGTTGTCGACCGACTTGGAGGTGCCCTCTACTTCTCACGCGAGGCGATTCCAACACGCCATATGGGCCTTCGGCCTGAAGTCGTCTTCCGCCAGATCGGCATCTACGCATTTCAAGCTACTCTGTTACGCAAGTTTTTGGAGTTACCTCCGACACCGCTTGAGTGCATTGAGTCTTGCGACATGCTCCGGCTTTTGGAATGGGGCTATCCAATCCGGATGGTAGAGACCGACGTGGTGCTACAGAGCGTTGATACGCCGAATGATTTACGCGATGCCGAACAATTAATGGCTATCGACACGCTGGCATTGACTTACCTCCCTACCCGATGAAGGAAAGAGATATTCGGCCGGCGGAGATCTTTGAGCGCTATCTGGAACTAAGCGCCGCGGACGCCGCCCGGCTCTTTGGTGAATCCAAAAACCGCGTCGATGTGCCCTGCCCGGGTTGTAATTCAACAGCGGCGTCCGAGGCCTTCGTGAAGGAAGGTTTTCGATATTGCCAATGCGACCGATGCGGTTCACTATTTGCATCTCCTCGGCCTTCTCCAGACGCACTCGACTCGTTCTATTCCGACAGCGCTTCCGCCTCTTACTGGGCAGAAGTATTTTTCCCGGCAAGTATGACAGCGCGAAGGGAGAAAATCTTTGCGCCCCGAGTCGCCCGTATATTGGCACTAATGGACCAGCGTGGCCATCGACCGTCCACCGTCATCGACGTTGGCGCAGGTTACGGAATGTTCCTGGATGAGTACCGGTTGCAGCGGCCAGGGTCTAGTATGTTGGCCATCGAACCTGGAGAAAGACTAGCCTCTATTTGTCGCCGTCAAGGATTAGAGACTCTTCAAAAACCCGCCGAGCAGGCTGACGAATGGGCAGGGCGCGGAGACTTAGTCGTGTGCTTCGAGGTGTTGGAGCATGTCTTTTCAACAGATGCCTTCGGATCTGCGTTGGCTCGTCTGGTGGCCCCTGGCGGATACCTCTTGCTTTCAAGTCTCTCAGCCGAAGGCTTCGATATCCAGGTGCTCTGGGAGCATTCCAAGAGTGTTTCACCACCTCACCATCTCAACTTTCTCGGAATCGAGGGCTATCGGCAGTTGTTTGCACGGGTGGGACTGACCGATATTGAAGTCCTGACTCCCGGTCGCCTCGACGTGGACATCGTCATGAATACTGCAAGGGAATGTCCTCAGGCGCTAGACGGTCAGCGGTTCATTCGTCGGTTGATCAGCAGTGAGCAATCAACCCTAGATCGGTTTCAAGAGTTTCTTGCGGCCGAACGCCTGAGTTCCCACGTCTGGGTGTTAGCGAGAAGAGCGAGTGTCTGAAATCAGTCGTTCAGGGAAGACGCTCCGAGTGGGTATCGCTGGGTACGGCGTGGTCGGCTCACTCCGCCATCAATTCATCGACCGTAATCCACACTTCCAGACCGTCGCGGTCTGCGACCAACGATTCGAAGCAGGACCGACTGAGCAAAGCGGTGTTGCGCTTCATTCGTCTTACAGAACGTTGCTCAACGAGTCGCTAGACGTTCTATTCGTGTGCGTGCCGAACTACCTTGCCCCAGAAGTGACGATGGCAGGTCTCGAGCGCGGGTTGCATGTCTTCTGCGAGAAGCCTCCTGGCCGAGACCTCAAGGACATCACGGACGTCATTGCCACCGAACGTCGACACACGGGGCTGAAGCTCATGTATGGCTTCAACCATCGTTATCATGATTCGGTTCGTGAGGCATTACGGATAATTGTGTCAAACGATCTTGGTAAAGTGCTCAACCTCCGAGGTGTCTACGGGAAATCCCAGATGATTCGCTTCGACACGGATTGGAGAACCAAGCGAGTGATGGCCGGAGGTGGCATATTGCTTGACCAAGGGATTCACATGGTCGACATGATGCGTCTCTTTGCTGGCGAGTTCACCGATATTCATAGCTTCGTCTCCAATGATTATTGGAAGCACGACGTTGAGGACAACGTCTACGTGCTCATGCGAACTGAAGCCGGCGTGGTAGCGATGCTGCATTCATCTGCGACGCAGTGGCGGCACCGTTTCCAGCTCGACATCGCTCTCGAGCGTGGAGCCATAACGCTCTCAGGCATTCTCTCGAGCAGCAAGAGCTACGGCGCCGAGACAATTACGGTGGCGTGGAAAGGGAAAGATGATCGTGGCAACCCCAAGGAACAAACGACCCGTTTCAATGATGACCACTCGTGGCACGACGAGATTGACGCATTCGCGACCGCCATCTCGAACGATGAGCCAATCGTGACCGGTTCATCGGCAGAAGCACTACGGACAATGCAACTTGTATACAAGATCTACTGCGCTGACCCGGTGTGGCGCACCCGCTTCAGCCTGGTCGATACCGTAACGGAGGCTATGTGGACCGAGTAGAGCAGCTGTTCGGCGAGGCCGAGACACTGGAGAAGTGGGCTGCCGGATACTTGAGATATCTGTCCGAAGTCCTCGCTGGCATAGATGGCGCCGAGATCGCAGGATTCATTCGCACCCTGACTAACGCCCGGGACCGCGGCTCGAGGGTCTTCTTCATTGGCAATGGCGGAAGTGCCGCGACGGCAAGCCACTTTGCCAATGACCTCGCAATCGGCACGCGACCTGCGAGGAAACCGTTCCGGGTCACCAGCTTGACCGACAATGTTGCAGTTCTAACCGCCATTGCGAACGATTTCGGCTACGACCGAATCTTCGTTGAACAACTTAAGTCAGAAATGCAGCCAGGCGACGTCGTGGTAGCGATCTCGGCATCAGGAAATTCGCCCAACCTGTTGGTGGCAGTTGAGTGGGCGAATGCGAACGGTGGAGTGACCGTTGGCCTGACCGGGTTTGATGGCGGGCGCCTCGCGGCTCTTGCGCAGCAAAAGGTTCATGTCCCCTCCAATAAAGGCGAGTACGGACCTGTCGAGGATGCACACATGGTGCTCGATCACCTCGTTGGAAACTACCTGCGACTGGCTTGGCGAGAGTCGTGACGTTGGGCCGTCGTCACCGTGCGCTTGTGACCGGCGGCACCAGAGGAATCGGTGCCGCGATAGCGAAGCGACTATTACACGACGGAATGCAGGTCACCGTAACGGGAGCGCAGGCCCTTGACGAGCCACTTCCCGGAGTCGACTTTATTCAAGTAGATTTTGCGGAGCGGGAGGCCGTAGACGCTACGGTCCGCCTAATCGCGCAAGATGATTATGATGTGCTCGTGAACAATGCCGGCATTAATCGGATTCAGCCATTCTTCGAGGTCGATCCCTCTGAGTTCGACCGCATCTTGGATGTGAACCTGCGTGCCGCCTTCCGCTTGTGTCAAGCAGTGCTTCCCGGAATGAGGAGAATCGGCTCGGGAAGGATAGTGAACATTAGCTCGGTTTTTGCAGTCGTGTCGAAAGCTCAGCGAGCTGCGTACTCAACCAGCAAGTTTGGTTTGACGGGACTGACAAAAGCCCTCGCTGCAGAGGTGGCAGCTGAGAATATTTTGGTCAACTGTGTTGCGCCAGGGTTCATCGATACCGACCTAACGCGGCGCATTCTCGGCGAAGCAGGAATCCAGGAGCTTGTTGCCCAGATACCTCTGAAGCGACTCGGACGTTCGGATGAAGTTGCCGCCCTGGTCTCCTGGCTTGTCAGCGAGCAGAACACCTACGTCAGTGCGCAAGTGTTGGTGATAGACGGTGGTTTCACAAGTGTTTGAAACCCTTCAGATTCAGTCACATCGAGGACCATACAGCGTCTACTTCGAGACTGGGGCACCCTTTACTGACTTGAGCAATTCAGGTCCACGACGTCACTATATTGTCGATGAGAAAGTGCTCACGATTTATTCCGACGCGCTCGGTGCGGTTCTAAAGAACAATCAGCCTCTCGTCATCCGTGCGACCGAGCCAGCAAAGTCTTTGGATCGCTTATCTGAATATGCCCAGCAACTGCTTGATGCAGGAATACGGAAGGGCGACATGCTAGTCGCCATCGGCGGCGGGATCATCCAAGACATCACTTGCTTTCTTGCAGCGGTAATGTTGAGGGGGCTCAACTGGCATTTCTATCCAACAACCTTGCTTGCTCAGGCTGACTCTTGCATCGGCTCCAAAAGCTCCATCAATGTTGGGCCCTACAAGAATGTTGTCGGATCATTTACGCCACCTCAGGAAGTGCATATCAATGCCGGCCTGCTGACGACGTTGAATCCGGTCGACCTGCGTTCGGGCATCGGTGAGATGCTGAAAGTGCATGCCATAGAAGGTCCATCGAGCTTCGACCGGATCGCAGGCGCATACGAAGCGCTATGCGACGACGAGCTCGTCCTGACAGAGTTCATCGTTAGCTCCTTACGAATCAAGCAACGACTGATCGAACTCGACGAATTCGACGCCGGACCGCGACGAGTAATGAATTACGGACACAGCTTCGGCCACGCTATTGAATCGGCCACCGGATTCGCGGTGCCACATGGGATAGCCGTTTCCCTAGGTATGGACTTGGCGAACTTTACAGCCGCGAAGCTTGGTCTAGCTCCGCACGCTCACTTTGAGCGAATGCATTACACTCTCGCTCGCAACTACCAAGGATTCGAGAAGACTGAGGTCTCCGTAGAACAGCTGCTATTAGCACTAGGCCGAGATAAAAAAAATACCGAATCGCATTTAGTCTTGGTCTTACCCGACCAACACGGAACAGTGAGTCTGGTACCCGTAGCTCAAGATGCCCGCTTCGAGGCGATCTGCCGCGACTATCTCCTCGAAGAGCGCGGTTTGTAACCATGTCTGCCTCAGCACACTTGAAGACGGTGGTCCTCATGTTGTTGAAATCTAGGAAGGTCTGCGAGGTCCACCCAGTTTGAGTAGTTTTTGGTTTGGAGTCCGGCCTAGCCTTGGCCTAGTACGACTTTGTCACATCAGCGGATTCCCGAGGGAATCGTCGAGTGATCTAA
>CAYGMD010000048.1:0-28500 GCA_964350785.1 uncultured Acidobacterium sp.
GCCTGTGGGGCAAAGTCGGCGTCTCGGTGTCGCCGGTCGACGGCAACCGCGTCTACACGCTGGTCGAGAATGAGGCGGCCGGCGGCCTCTACGCCTCGGACGATGCCGGGGCGACGTGGAAGCTGGTCAACGACAACCGCAACATCCGCCAGCGCGCGTTCTACTACACGCGCATCGTCGCCGACACGAAAGAGAAGGACACGCTCTACATCCTGAACGTGCAGTTCTTTCGCTCGACCGACGGCGGCAAGACCACCACCAACATCCGCGTGCCGCACGGCGACAACCACGACCTGTGGATCTCGGCCACCGACAACAAGCGCATGGTGCAGTCGAACGACGGCAGCGCCAACGTGACGGTGAACGGCGGCCAGACCTGGACCGACCAGGACCTGCCGACCGGCCAGTTCTACAACGTGTTCACCACCAAGCACACGCCGTATCACATCTGCGGCGCGCAGCAGGACAACAGCACGGCGTGCGTCGGCAGCCAGGCCAACCCCGGTGGCGGCGAGGGGAGCCTCCCCCCGATTTTCTACGCGGTCGGCGGTGGCGAAAGCGGCTACATCGCGCCCGACGCCAACGACCTGAACGTGTTCTATGCCGGCAGCTACGGCGGCTTCCTGAGCCGGCTGGATCGCGAGACGGGCCAGCAGCGCGCCGTGAACATCTATCCGAACAACCCGATGGGGTGGTCGTCGATCGACATCAAGGAGCGCTTCCAGTGGACGTTCCCGATCGTGTTCTCGCCGCTCGATTCGAAGACGCTGTACGCCTCGTCGCAGCACTTGTGGCGCACGACGACCGGGGGCCAGAACTGGCAGAAGATCAGCCCCAACCTGACGCGGTCGGATCCCAAGACCATGCAAGCGTCGGGCGGCCCGATCACCAAGGACCAGACCGGCGTCGAGACCTACGCCGTCGTCTTCACCATCGCGCCGTCGCACCAGGACGTCAACACGATCTGGACCGGATCCGACGATGGCTGGGTGCACGTGACGCAGGACGGCGGCACGACCTGGAGCAAGATCACGCCGCCGGATCTGCCCGAGTTCACGCGCATCAGCCTGATCGAGGCGTCGCCGCACCAGAACGGCGTCGCCTACCTGGCCGGCAACCGCTACCAGCTGGGCGACCGCAAGCCGTACGTCTACAAGACGGCAGACTTCGGCAAGACGTGGCAGAAGATCGTCACGAACATTCCCGACACCGACTTCGCGCGCACGATTCGGGAAGACCCCAAGCGCCGCGGCCTGCTGTACCTGGGCACCGAGCACGGCATCTACATCTCGTTCAATGACGGCGCCTCGTGGCAGTCGCTGAAGCTGAACCTGCCGGTCACGCCGGTGCACGGCATCGTCGTCGAGGAACGCGACCTCGTGATCGGCACCCACGGGCGCGGCTTCTACGTGCTCGACAACATCGGCGTGCTGCGGCAGGCGACCCCCGAGCTGACCAATACCGCGCTGCACCTGTTCGAGCCGCTCAGCCCGATGCGCGGGCGTGACCGCAGCGTTACGTTCGATTACTACCTGAGCAAGGAAGCGCCCGAGGTGAAGATCGAGTTTCTCGACGCGCAGGGCACGGTGCTGCGCACCTTTACCGGCACGGCGAAGCCCGACGCGGCGCCCGCCGGCGGCGACGACAACCCGTTCGCGTCCGGTCCGGCCCGGGTCACCGTGGCGCAGGGCATCAACCGCTTCTCGTGGGACATGCGCTACGAGGGCGCGACGGTGTTCCCGGGCATGATCATGTGGGCGGCGCAGCCGCAGCGCGGGCCGGCCGCGCCGACCGGCCGCTACACGGTTCGGGTCACGGCCAACGGCGAGACCAAGAGCCGCGACTTCACCATCGCGCTCGATCCGCGGCTCAAGGCCGACGGCATTTCGGAAGCCGACCTGCTGGAGCAGTTCAAGCTGTCGATGCGCGTGCGCGACAAGGTGAGCGAGGCCAACCAGGCAGTGATCGACATTCGCAACATCCGCGAGCAGGTCAACCAGCGCCTGCAGAAGGTCTCGGCCCGCAAGAAGGTCGAGATCCAGAAGCTGGCCGACGGCCTGATGCAGCCGCTGACCGCGGTCGAGGAAGAGGCCTACCAGGTGAAGAACCGCAGCGGCCAGGACCCGCTGAACTACCCGATCAGGTTGAACAACAAGATCGCCGCGCTGGTGGGCGTGATTGAAAGCGCCGACGCCAGGCCGACCGATCAGAGCGTGGAAGTGTTCAACGAGCTGTCGGCCCAGCTCGACGCCCAGCTCGCGAAGATGAAGCAGACGCTGAAGACCGAGCTGCCGCGCCTGAACGCGGCGCTCAAGCGCGAGAAGATCGACGCGGTGGATCCGGCGGCAAAGCCGGCAGCGCCGGCGGTCAAGCCACAGTGACACACGCGACACCCGCGACCCCGCGAGGACGGCAACTCGCCGTCCTCACCCTCGGCGCCCTCGGCATTGTTTACGGGGACATCGGCACCAGCCCCCTGTACGCGCTGCGCGAGTGCTTCCACGGCCCGCACGGCATCACGCCGACGCCCGACAACGTGCTGGGCGTGCTGTCGCTGATCTTCTGGTCGCTGACGCTCATTGTCTCGATCAAGTACCTGATCTTCGTGATGCGCGCCGACAATGGCGGGGAGGGCGGGATCCTCGCGTTGATGGCGCTGGTGTCGCGGCAGGCGGACGCGTCGCGCCGGAGCCGGGCGGCCCTCATCGCGCTCGGCCTGTTCGGCGCCGCCTTGCTGTATGGCGACGGCATGATCACCCCGGCCATTTCGGTGCTGGGCGCCGTCGAGGGCCTGGCCGTTGCCACGCACATCTTCGAACCCTACGTGGTGCCGATCACCGTCACCATCCTGATTGGGCTGTTCCTGATCCAGTCGCACGGCACCGCCACGGTCGGCGCGTTGTTCGGGCCCGTGATGGTCGTGTGGTTTGTCACCCTGGCTGTGCTCGGCGTGTCGTGGATTGTCGTCAACCCGGCCGTGATGTCGGCGTTCAACCCCGTGCACGCGGTGCGCTTCTTCGTGCGCAACGGGGGTCACGGATTCATCGTGCTGGGGTCGGTGTTCCTGGTCGTCACGGGCGGCGAGGCGCTGTACGCCGACATGGGACACTTCGGCCGCAAGCCCATTCGCCTGGCCTGGTTTGCGCTGGCGTTTCCGGCGCTGGTGCTGAACTACCTGGGCCAGGGCGCCATGCTGCTGCAGGCGCCGGAGACGGCGGCGTCGCCGTTCTACCTGATGGCGCCGTCGTGGGCGCTGTATCCGCTGGTCGGGCTGGCGACGATGGCCGCGGTCATTGCTTCGCAGGCCCTGATCTCGGGCGTGTTCTCGATGACGCACCAGGCCATCCAGCTGGGCTACTGCCCCCGCATGGGCATCGAGCACACCTCGGCCAGCCACAAGGGCCAGATCTACATTCCGCAGGTCAACTGGGCGTTGATGGTGGCGACCGTCGGCCTGGTGATCGGCTTCGGCAGTTCGAGCGCGATCGCCGCGGCGTACGGCATTGCCGTGTCGTCGACGATGGTCATCACGACCATGCTCGCGTACCTCGTCGCGCGGGGATCGTGGAACGTCGGCCGCGTGCTGGCCGGCTCGCTGGCCGGCGCGTTCCTGGTCATCGAATTTGGTTTCCTGGCCGCCAACTTCACCAAGATTCTTCACGGCGGCTGGTTTCCGCTGGTCACCGGCGCCATCATCTACCTCCTGCTGTCGACCTGGAAACAAGGCCGCGCGCTGCTGGCCGCCCGGTTCCGGGAGCGCCTCTACCCGTTGGACCAGTTCCTGGCCGACATCGCGTCGCGGCCGCCGCACCGCGTGAGCGGCACCGCCGTGTTCATGACCAGCAACAGCGACGGCACGCCGCCGACGTTGCTCCATAACCTGCAGCACAACCAGATCCTGCACGACCGGATCATCCTGCTGACGGTGGTGACCATGGACACGCCGACGGTTGCGCCGGAGGACCGGCTCACCGTGACGCCGTTGCGGCTTGGTTTCTTCCGGGTCCGGGCCTGCTACGGCTTCACCGAAGCCCCCGACATCCCGGCGGCGCTCGAGCAGGCGTCCCTGGCGGGCCGGCCCCTCAGTGCCGCGGACACGACGTATTTCCTCGGCACCGAAACGTTACTGGCCACCGACCGGCCAGGGCTGCCGCTGTGGCGGGAACGGCTGTTCGTGCTGATGTCGCGCAACGCGCTGCGGGCGACGACCTTCTTCGGCATTCCCCCCGAGCGGGTCGTCGAGCTCGGCATGCAGGTCGAGTTGTAGGCGCCGCGCCTAGTGTTTCAGGTGGAACGGCACTGACGTCGTCACCACCCGCGGCCGGAAGAGCAGCGCGGCCTTCAGCGTGAACGCGCTCTGGTTGTGCAGCAGGTGATGCCACCAGTGCTTCACCACGAACTCCGGGAGCACGACCGTGATGTAGTCCTCGGGGTTCTCGCGCTCGAGGCGGTCGATGTAATCGAGCAGCGGCTCGGTCATCGACCGGTACGGCGACTGCAGCACCACCAGCTTCACGTGCGATCCCCATTGCGGCCAATCGCGCTTCATCGCGGCCATCGAGTCGGGGTTGACGTTGACGTAGGCCGCGCGCACGTCGGTGGCCAGCGAACTCGCGTAGCGCAGCGCTTCGATCACCGCGCGATGGACGCCGCCGATCGGCACGATCACGATATGCCCGTGCGGGGTGAGGTCGACCGCGTGTCCCGCCAGTGACAGCTGCGAGGCCACGCGGTCGTAGTGGCTGCGGGTGGTGCGGAACACCAGCGACAGCACCGGAATCAGCACCACGACGATCCAGGCGCCGTCGAGGCCCTTGGTGAGTGCCACCACGATCAGCACGCAGAACGTGACGAAGCCGCCGATGCCGCTGATGGTGGCCGCGGTGCGCCAGCCCGGCTCGCGCAGGCGGCGGGCGCGCAGGAACATGCCGGTCTGCGACAGCGTGAACGGCAGGAACACGCCGATCATGTAGAGCGGAATCAGCGCGTGCGGATCGCCGCCGAACACGACGCAGAGAAAGGCCGACGGCATTTCGGAAGCCGACCTGCCGGAGCAGTTCAAGCTGTCGATGCGCGTGCGCGACAGGGTGAGCGAGGCCAACCAGGCGGTGATCGACACGCAACATCCGCGAGCAGGTCACCCAGCGGCTGGAGAAGGTGCCGGCCCGCAAGAAGGTCGAGATTCAGAAACTCGCCGACGGCCTGATGCAACCGCTCACCGCGGTCGAGGAAGAGGCCTACCAGGTGAAGAACCGCAGCGGCCAGGATCCGTTGAACTACCCGATCAAGTTGACCAGCAAGATCGCCGCGCTGGTGGGCGTCATTGAAAGCGCCGACGCCAGGCCGACCGACCAGAGCGTGGAAGTGTTCAACGATCTGTCGGCGCAGCTGGATGCGCAGCTGAAGAAGATGCAGCAGGCCCTGGCCACCGAGCTGCCAAGGCTCACGCCGCGCTGCGGCGCGAGAAAGTCGAAGTGGTCGATCCCAAGGCCGCGCCGGCGCCGCCGGCGAAGCCGCAGTAGCGGCGCCGGGGATCACTCCAGGCGATCGAGCTGGCTCAAGCGCTCGTTGCTGCCGAGCAGGGCCAGCACATCGCCTGGTTGGATCACCTCGTCCGCGCCCGGGGCGATGTTGGTGGTCACCACGCCCGCTGGCCCGGTCTTGCGCTTAATCGCAATCAGCGTGATCCCGTAGCGCGGCCGCAACTCCAACTGTTTTAGGGTCCTCCCGATGAAGGCCTCTGACGCGGGCAATTCGACAATGCTGTAGTCCCGGGACAGTTCGATGTAGTCGATCACGTTGGGCATGGCCAGGGAGTGGGCGATGCGGACGGCCATCTCGCGCTCGGGGAAGATCACCCGCGTCACGCCGAGTTTCTCCAGAACGCGCCCGTGCAGCGGGGTCACCGCCTTGGCCACGATATTCTCGATGCCGAGCTCGCGTAACTGCATGACCACCAGCAGGCTCGATTCGATGTTCTCGCCGATTGACACCACGGCGACGTCAACGTCCTGGATGCCCGCGGCGCGAAGCGCCTTGGCATCGGTGGCATCGAGCTGGATCGCCTGCGTGACAAGGTCGGCCGACTGCTGGACCCGCTCCTGATCGCCGTCAACGCCGATCACGTCGTGCCCCAGCTCCGCCAGCGTCGATGCCATGGCGGAGCCGAAACGTCCCAATCCGATCACGCCAAACTGCTTTCGCTTCACGTCCACCCTCCGATCATCCGACGAGAACCTTGCCTTCTGGATACCGCAAGCGCGCGCGCGCACCGCCGCGGGCAATCGCCACCGCGAGCGTCAGCGGCCCGACGCGCCCCATGAACATCATGGCGGCCACCAGCAACTTGCCAGCGCTCGAGAAGTGGCCCGCCAGGCTGATCGGCGCACCGCGTTCACCGGTCGACAGGCCGACGGTGCCGAAGGCACTGGTGGTTTCGAACAGTGTCGGCAGCAGGCCGCGGCCTTCCGTTGTCAGGAGGAGGCCGGTGACGACATTCAGGGCCAGGAATCCGATCAGGCAAATGGTGAAAGCCCGAGCGATCAGGTCGGGAGCCAGGCGGCGGCGAAGCAAGGTTGGCTCGGCGGTGCCCCGCACCATCGACCAGATTACCGCCACCGTGACGCTCACCGTCGTGATTTTAACCCCGCCGGCGGTGCCCCCGGGCGCGGCGCCGACGAACATCAGCAGAAGCATCAGGAACAAGCTGGCGGGCAGCATGGCGCCGATGTCGAGCGTGTTGAAGCCGGCAGTCCGCGTGGTCACCGACTGGAAGAACGCGGCGAGCAGCGCCTCGTTGAAAGGCAAAGGTCCGAGGGTGGCGGGATTGTGGCGCTCGAGCAGAAAGAAGCAGGTGGTGCCAGCAGCGATCAGCGCAATTGTCAGCATCAGCGTCAGGCGCGTGTGCAACGTCAACCACCGCCAGCTCGCCGCCCGGCGCAACTCGGCGAGCACGACAAAGCCGAGACCGCCGCTGATCACCAGGCCAGACACGACCAGGTTGACGACCCAATCGCCGCGGAAGCGCATGAGGCTGTCGGGAAACAACGCGAAGCCGGCGTTGTTAAAGGCTGAAACAGCGTGGAACACGCCGTAGTACCCCGCGCGGAGCAAGCCGTGCTCGCCGGCCCACCAGGCGGTCAGGATCACGGCGCCGGCCAGTTCGAACACCAGCGTCAGCTTGAGCACGGACAGCACGAAACGAGCCAGTCCGTCCATGGTCTGCACGTTGAGGGCTTCCTGCAGAGTCAGCCGTTCCGCCATGGTCAACGTCCGTCCCAGGGCCACGCCGACCACCGTGGCAATGGCCATGTAGCCAAGCCCGCCAAGTTGAATCAGCCCCAGCACCACCAGTTGGCCAAAGAGCGAAAGATCCGTTGGCGTATCGACGACGATCAGGCCGGTGACACAAACAGCCGACGTGGCGGTAAACAGCGCATCCAGAATGGACAGGGACTCACGCGCAGCGGAGATGGGTAGCACCAGTAGGGCGGTGCCGGCGGCGATCAGGGACACGAAACTCCCCGCCAGCACTTGCGCCGGCGAGAACGACTGGCCGGGACGTCCAAACACGTGATCTCCACTCCGCCTACGAGGTTAGCTGTCGGGCTCAGGGGTGGTGATTCCTGTTGCGCACCGCTGCGCAATTCGCCCCGATTTCCGGGTCCCCCGTTCCGGCGCGCGCGCCGGACTCGGCAAACTCTCATGATGCGCCTCGGATCGGGGCGCGTCAAGCGCGGAGTCCGGGGCTGGGCTAGAATGGGAGGATGCGCGTCGCCCGGAGGTTCGTCGTGAGCGGACACGTGCAGGGCGTCGGGTTCCGGTTCTTCACCCAGGACGCCGCGCGCCGCGAAGGATTAACAGGCCAGGTCACCAACCTCGCCGACGGCTCGGTCGAGGCGGTGGCCGAAGGCGAGGCCGACGCGATCGATCGCTTCGAGCGCGCCCTGCGGCGCGGACCGTCGCGATCGCGGGTCGAACACGTCCGCGTGGACGAGGCCGTGCCGACGGGCCTTCATACGGGATTCGAGATTCGGTAGGCGATAGGACTCATGGACCATCTGAAGGCAAAGATTCGACACATTCCCGACTTTCCCAAGCCGGGCATCCTGTTTTACGACATCACCACCTTGCTGTGCGACCAGCAGGGATTTCGCGACACCATCGACGCGCTGGCGGCGCCCTACATGGGCGAGGACATCGACCAGGTGGTCGGCATCGAGAGCCGCGGCTTCATTCTCGGCGCCGCGGTGGCCAACACCCTCGGCTGCGGGTTCGTGCCCATTCGCAAGCCCGGAAAGCTGCCGGCCGCGACGCACACTGAAAGCTACAACCTCGAGTACGGCACCGACAGCCTCGAGATTCACCAGGACGCGTGTGGCCACCCCCAGCGCATCCTGATCGTGGACGACGTGCTGGCCACGGGCGGCACCGCCCGCGCGGCGATCGACCTCGTCAAGCGGACGGGCGCCCAGGTCATTGGCGCCGCGTTCCTGATCGAGCTGGACTTTTTGAAGGGGCGGGACAAACTGACCGGCGAGCCGGTTTATTCTGTGTTGCGTTACTGAGGCCCGGCTGAAGCCGGACACCACATGGCATTGGCGCCTGTAGCTCAGTTGGATAGAGCACTGGTTTCCTAAACCGGGGGTCACAGGTTCAATTCCTGTCAGGCGCACCAACCTCCGCTCAGGTTCAGGCGGAGGGTGTCCACCATAGCTGGCGAGCCAATCCCATGCCAGCGACGGTGGACCAGGCGGTTCGAACCCGAGCTACGGTTGGCAAGCCAACTTTCGCTGGCAGGCCACGCGAAGGTGGACCGATAATCGGAAAGAGTCTATGAAAACTACTGAACGGCATCACCTGAAGGACAACGAACTGGCCATCGCCCTCGGCTCTGCGCAGGGCTGGGTCGAGAAGAACCAGCAGACCCTGCTGGCCATCGTGGCCGTCCTGGTCGTCATCGGCGGCGGCATTGCCGGCTACGCCGCGTGGTCGCGCAGCACCGACACCAAGGCGCGCACGCTGCTGGCCGAGGCCATGGTCATCGAGGAGGCCCGCGTGATGCCGCCCGGGCCGCCCGCCGGCACCAGCACCGATCCGACGCTGACGCCCGGGCAGGCCCCCGGCACCTATCCGACGCAGCAGGCCAAGCTCGAAGCCGCGCTGCCCAAGTTCCTGGCCGCGGCCGAGGCCTATCCCAAGACCGACTCGGGGCTGACCGCCCGCTACCACGCCGCCACCACGCTGGTCTCGCTCGAGCGTTTCGACGAGGCCGTGAAGCAGTACGACCAGGTGATCGCCAACGGCTCGGGTGTCCTGCAGCGCATGTCGCGGCTGGGCAAGGCCGAAGCGCAGCTGCGCGCCGGACAGTTCGACCCGGCCATCGCCACCCTGAAGGAAACGTCCGAACAGGCCGGCACCAGCCTGCCGGTCGACGCGGTGCTGATGGAACTGGCCCGCGCCTACCGCCTGGCGGGGAAGACCGAGGACGCCCGCAAGACGCTGACGCAGGTGGTCGAAAAGCACGCCGACTCGCCGCTCGCCGCCGACGCCAAGGCCGAGCTCGAGAAGCTGAAGGGCTGATGTGGAGGCGACCCGCAAGGGTTGCCTGTTTGTGTGGAGGCAACCCTTCAGGGTTGCCGGTCAGCGCTTCGTCACGTCGCGCAAGAACGTGAATTCCGCCGAGGGCGTCAGCTTGACGCCCTCGATTCCTGTACGGGACACGGCGACATTGGTCTTGGTCCACAGGCTGATGTACGGCGCGTCTTCGGCCACCACGCGCTGCGCGGCGCTGAACAGGCGCCGCCGGTCGGCGTCGGTGGTGGCCGCCGACGCGGCATCGATCAGCCGGTCGACCTCTGGGTTCTCGTAGTAGCCGCGGTTGAACCCCGACGGCGGCATCTGCTTCGAGTGAAACACGCGCCGCAGCATGTCGGGATCCGACACGCCCACCCATTGCAGCGTGAACAGCTGGAAGTTGCCCTTCAACACGTCGGCGTAGAGCGTGGCGAACTCGTAGGAGCGGACGTCGAGATCGATGCCCGCCTGCTTCAGGTCCTGCTGGATGACCGCGGCCTGCAGCCGGATGAACTCGTTGGTCGACACCTTGAGCGTCAGGCGCAGCCGCGGCGCCGGGCCGTCGCCGTCGGGATCGGGGTAGCCCGCCTCATCCAGCAACGCCTTGGCTTTCGCGACATCGTGTGTGAACTGGAACACGTTGGGCTCGAAGGCCCACGACACCGGCGGCAGGATGCCGGCGGCCGGACTGGCCAGGCCGCGCCGCAGGTGGTCGACGATCGCCTGCCGATCGATGGCGTAGCCAATGGCATGGCGCACGCGCCGGTCGCGCAGCACCGGGTCGCGCATGTTGAAGCCCACGTAGGCGTAGTCGGTGCCGGGCGACTCGACGATCGCCATCGCCTTGTCGGTGGCCAGCTGGTGGACGACGTCGGGCGACAGGTCGTTGACCACGAGATCAACCGTGCCCTTGCGCAGTTCCAGCGCCCGCATGATTTCGTCGGGCACCACTTTCAGCACCACGCCGGCGTTGGCCGGCGCGCCGCGAAAGTAATCCGGAAACGCCGCCAGCTCCAGCTTGTCGTCCACGGCAAAGCTGACGAACCGGTACGGCCCGGTGCCCACCGGGTGGTCGCGCAGCTCCGGGCCGGCGCCCTTCGGCACGACCGGCATCACCAGCTGGATGGGGAACGAGCCGAACGGCTCCTTCAGCGAGAACCGGGCGGTATAGCGATCGAGCGCGGTGACCTTGTCGAGCAGGCGATAAGCGCCCTTGCGCGCCGAAATGAACGCCGGGTCGATGAACGAGCTGAACGTGTAGACCACGTCATCGGCCGTCAGCTCGTGGCCGTCGTGAAACCGCACGCCCTGCCGGAGGACCACGTCGTAGGTCAGGGGATCCACCTGCTGCCAGCTCGAGGCCAGGCCGCCCGTGACGCGCAATTGCTCGTCGAGCGCCAGCAGGTTGTCGTAGATCAGCTGGTGCGCGCGCTGTGAGGTTTCGTCGGAACCGACGCGCGGGTCAAGGCTGTTGGGCGAACTGAGGACGGCGAGCGTGACAATGCTGTTCTTCTGCGGCGCATCGCTGCAGGCGCTGAGGCCGAACACGACAGCGGCGGCGAAGAGTCTAATCGTCAAGAGACTTCTTGAGTTCCTGGAGGATCTGCAACGCATCAATCGGCGTGGTGCGGTTGATGTCGACCTCGCGGATGCGCTCCCGCAGTTTCTCGTCGGCGGGGGAGGCGGTCTGGAACAGCCCCAGCTGCTGCTGCGGCACCACCGGCGCGCCGCTCAACGACGGCTTGCCGCCGCGAGCCAGCTCGTCGTGCTCGAGCGACGCGAGGATGTCGCGGGCGCGGGCAATGACCGAGGCCGGCAGGCCCGCCAGGCGGGCGACCTGGATGCCGTAGCTGCGATCCGATCGCCCCGGCAGGATCTTGTGCAGGAAGATGATGTCGTCTTTCCACTCGCGGGCGGTGACGTGCGCGTTGACCACGCCGGGAATCGCGTCGGCCAGGTCGGTCAGCTCGTGGTAGTGGGTGGCAAACAGCGTCTTGGGCCGCGCCCGTTCGTTGGTGGCGATGAACTCGGCCACCGCCCAGGCAATGCTCAAGCCGTCGAAGGTCGCGGTGCCGCGGCCAATCTCGTCGAGCACGACCAGGCTCCGCGACGTCGCCCCGCTCAGGATGTGCGAGGTCTCCTGCATCTCCACCATGAAGGTCGACTGGCCGCTCGCGATGTTGTCGGACGCCCCGACCCGCGCATACAGGCGGTCGATCAGCGCCAGCTTGGCCTCGCGCGCCGGCACGAACGACCCGGTCTGCGCCATCAGGCAGAGCAGCGCCACCTGGCGCAAATACGTCGACTTGCCGCCCATGTTCGGGCCGGTCAGGATCACCAGTTGGTGCGTGGTGCCGTTCAACGTGATGTCGTTGGGCACGAACGCGCCGGCCGCCAGGCGTTCGACCACCGGGTGCCGGACATCGACGGCGACCATCTCGTCGCCGTCGTGCACGTGCGGCTTGGTGTAGTTGCACACGGTCGCGGTCTCGGCCAGGGCGGCCAGCACGTCGAGGCCGGCAACCGCGCGGGCGGTGTCGAGCACGCGCGGCGCCTCGGCGGCCACGCGCTGCCGCACGGTCTCGAAGATCTCGAGCTCGCGCGTGACGATGCGCTCGTCGGCGCCGAGCACTTTTTCTTCGTATTCCTTGAGCGCCGGCGTGATGTAGCGCTCGCCGCCGGCAATGGTCTGCTTGCGGATGTAGTCGGCGGGCACATTGTGCAGGTTCGACTTCGAGATCTCGATGTAGTACCCGAACACGCGGTTGAACCGCACCTTCAGCGAGGTGATGCCGGTGCGGGTGCGTTCGCCCTCTTCCATTTCGGCGATCACCTGCTTGCCGGAACGGCTGATGGTCCGCAGCTCGTCGACCACCGGGTCGAAGCCGTCGCGCACGAAGCCGCCTTCGCGCGCGAGCGCCGGCGGTTCGTCCATGATGGCGGCCTCCACCCACTGCCGCACGTCGCTCAGGTCGTCGAGCTCGCCGACCAGGCTGCGCACCAGCGGCGCCTGGCACTCGGTGAGCATCAGCGCGAGGCGCGGGACGGCGGCCAGCGAACGGCCGAGCGCCACCAGGTCGCGCGGGCTGGCGGTGGAGAGCGCAATGCGCGAGATCAGGCGTTCGAGGTCGAGGATCGACTTGAGCGTCTCGCGCAGCTTGCCGCGCTCGGTGGTCTTGACCGCCAGCTCCTCGACCGCGTCGAGCCGGTCGCGGATGGGTTCAAGCGCGGTCAGCGGCCGCAGCAGCCAGCCGCGCAGCAGGCGGCCGCCCATCGGCGTCACCGTGCGATCGATCTCGTCCAGCAGGGTGCCGGCCCGGCCGCCCGCCATCGACTCGACCACCTCCAGGTGCTTCAGCGTCGTCGGATCGATCAGCAGGCCGTCAGCGACCTGGCGCAGGCGCACGGAGCGCACGTGGGCCAGGTCGGCCTTCTGGGTGTCGCGCAGGTAGCGCACCAGAGCGCCGCCGGCGCACACCGCGGCCTGCCGGCGCTCGAGGCCGAAGCCTTCGAGGCTGCCGACCCGCAACTGGTCGATCAGCGTCTGCCGGGCGGATTCGAGCTCGAAGTGCCAGCCATCGATTTCCGTGACCGGCACGGCCTGCTGGTCGATTTCAGGGAGCAGGGCGCGGGCATCGGCGCCCGAAGCCACGACGATCTCGCGCGGCCGCAAGACCGCGACCTCGGCGCGCAACGACGCCAGTCCTTCGGGGCCGGAGTACTCCGCGACGTCGAACTCACCAGTCGACAGGTCCACCAGGGCCACGCCGTACTCCTGATAGGCCTTGTCCACCGTAGCCTTGGCGGAGGCGGAGGCCGCCGAGGTCGCGACGATCGACATCAGGAAGGCAGGCTCGCGCGCGTCGAGGTAGGCCGAGTCGGTGAGCGTGCCGGGCGACACCACGCGCACCACGTCGCGCTTGACCACGCCCTTGGCCTTTTTCGGGTCCTCGATCTGCTCGCAGATCGCGACGCTGTAGCCTTTCTTGACCAGGCGCGCGATGTAACCGTCGGCGGCGTGGAAGGGCAGGCCGCACATGGGCACCGGCGTGCCGGCCGAGTCTTTCGACCGCGAGGTCAGCGTGAGGTCGAGCGCTCGCGAGGCCACCAGGGCGTCCTCGTAGAACATCTCGTAGAAATCGCCCATCCGGAAGAACACCAGGGCGTGGCGGTACTGGCGCTTGGCCTCGAAGTACTGCCGCATGGCCGGCGTCAGCTGCGCGCCGCTGGGCGGCACCGCGGATAGGGAAGATGGTGGTTGGGACACGGTCGCGGTTCGAAAAGGCGTGTGGTCGAGTATACGATGGCGAGGGTCCCACATCTTGTTGATTCTCGCCCTTGACACCACCACTCGCGGCGGCAGCGTGGCCGTGACGCGCGACGCGCAACTGCTGGCCCTCGTGCCCGGCGACGCCGCGCGGTCGCACAGCGAGCGCCTGCCCGGCGAGATCGAGACCGCCCTGGCGCACGCCGGCGTGCAGCGCCACGAGATTGACCTGCTGGCGGTCGCGACCGGCCCCGGCGCGTTTACGGGACTGCGGATTGGCCTGGCCGCCATGCAGGGCCTGGCCATGACCCTCGACCGCCCCGTGATCGGCATTTCCGCCCTCGACGCGCTCGCGGCCGAGGCGGACGGGGTGGCGCTGGTGGCGCCGTGGATGGACGCCCAGCGCGGCGAGGTCTTCGCCATGCTGCTCGACACGGTGTCCGGACAGACCCTGGAGACGCCCCTGGCGGGCGCTCCGGCCGCCGTCCTCAACGCGTGGCGCGCGCATCTTCATGGCCGCGCCGCGGTGTTCATTGGCGACGCCGCCGAGCGCGACGCGGCGCTGATTGCCGCCCCCGGCGCGGGGCAGTGGGTCACGCGCACGCCGCCGCCCCTGGCGCCGGCGCTGGCACGCCTGGCCGGCCGCCGCGCGGCGCGGGGCGAGTCCGGGCTGCCGCACCAGCTGACGCCGATTTACGTCCGGCGCCCGGACGTCGAGATCGAGCGCGAGCGGCGGGAGCTGCGGTGATCGTCGAGCGGCTGGCGACCGACGCCGACCTGGACGGCGTGCTCGCCATCGAGGACGCGTCGTTCAACAGCCCGACCACCCGGGGATGGTACGAGGCGGAATTGCAGCGTCCCGAGGTCTGCCACATCTACGTCCTGCGGACCGACGACTGCCCGGTCGCGGCGTTTTGCGCCTTCTGGCGCGTGGCGGACCAAATCCACATCAACAACCTGGCGGTCCGGCCCGAAAGCCGCGGCCAGGGACTGGCGACGCACTTGCTGGCCGTGGTCATGGCGGAGGCAGCCCAGATGGGGGTGGCCAGCGCGACCTTAGAGGTGCGCCGGTCGAACCTCCCGGCGCTGCGGCTCTATGCCAAGGCGGGGTTTGTCGAGGCCGGGGTGCGGCCCAACTATTACACCCAGCCGGTGGAGGATGCCCTGGTGCTGGTGCGAAACGCCGCGAGATAAAGAAAGACACCCGGCACCCTTCTAATTACAAATCCGTGGTGGTAGAGTCCCGATAAGGGGCGGGTCGCGTTCCCGCACCGGCCCCGGAAGGGAGGCGGAGAGATGGCTGAGGACTTGAAATATCGACTCCTCCAGACCAACGAGGAATATCGCGAGTTGGTCTCCAAGCACCACGCACTCGACGATCGCCTGCACGAACTGGAATCCAAGCCACACCTGACCAACGACGAGCAGCTCGAAGAGGTCAGTCTCAAGAAACGCAAACTCCACATCAAGGACCGCATGGAAGCCATCCTGCGGGAGCACAGCAGTAGCAGCAGCGCCGCGGCAGCCTCACACCCACTGCCGGCCTAGGCAGCAGGCGCCGGGCGTATTTCTTGACCGCCGTAGCCTTTGGCGAAGGCGGTTCCCGGGGACACCGCGCCGACGGTGTCCGATATTTTCGGGAAAACATGCCCGGCGTCTTATCATCAACAGGATGTTTATCGATCGGGCCGGCCTGCCCTTTATTGGCGCGGCCTTGCTGTTGGCGATTGGCGCAGGATTCTGGTTCGGACGCGCGTGGTCGGTGCCATTTCTCATCCTTGCCGCCTTTTTCGTCTTTTTCTTCCGTGACCCCAACCGCACCGTCCCGGTGGCCGGTAATCTAGTGGTGTCGCCGGCCGATGCCCGGATCATGGCGGCGGGCGAGCGCACCTGGCCCGGGGCGCCGCCCGGCGAGTGGCAGGTGGTCAGCATGTTCCTGTCGCCGCTCGACGTGCACGTCAACCGGACCCCGGTCGACGGCACGGTGACCCGCGTCGAGTATCATCCCGGCCAGTTCCTGCCGGCCTACCGCAAGGAGGCGGGGCAGCTGAACGAGTGGACCGAGGTCTGGTTCGATCGGCCCGGCGGTCCCATCGTCGCCCGGCAGATTGTCGGGGTGCTCGCGCGGCGCATTGTCTGCCGGCTGCAGGTGGGCGACCGCGTCACGCGGGGCCAGCGCTACGGCGTCATGAAGTTCGGTTCGCGCATGGATTTGTTTCTGCCGCTTTCGGCGACGATTCGCGTGAAGGTTGGCGAGAAGGTCGTCGCCGGTGAGACAACGATCGCAACACTGGAGTCGTAAAGTGGAATCGCGGCACGGAACCCCCCTTCGCCTGCACGCCTTCAACCGTGGCGGCCAGGACCGCCGCGCGCTGCGGCGCGGCGTTTCGTTGTTGCCCAGCCTGTTTACCCTGGCCAACCTGTTTTGCGGGTGGGCGTGCGTGGTGCACGCCATGCGCGGCGAGTTTGCGACCGCCGCGCCGTTCATCGGCGTCGCGGTCGTGCTCGACATGCTCGACGGCCGCATTGCCCGCATGACCGGGACCACGAGCGACTTCGGCGTGCAGCTGGATTCGCTGGCCGACCTGATCTCGTTCGGCATGGCGCCCGCCGTGCTCGCGTTCCAGTGGGGCCTGGTTCCCCTCGGCCGCATGGGCTGGGCGGTGGGCTTCGTTTACCTGACCGCGGCCGCGCTGCGGCTGGCGCGGTTCAACATCCAGACCAACACCGACAAGCGCTACTTCATCGGCCTGCCCAGCCCCGCCGCGGCCGGCCTCGTGGCGGCGACGATCTTCTACTTTCCGGACGGCCTGGCCGCCAAACCCCTGGCGTGGATTGGCATGGTGATGCTGATGGTGCCGGCGCTGCTGATGGTGAGCACCATCCGCTTCCAGAGCTTCAAGACCTTCGACCTCGGCATGCGCGGCGGCTATCGCTTGTTGCTGGTCTTCGCGGCCTTCATCGGCCTGCTCGTCACCTATCCGCACGAAGTGCTGATCGTGATCGCCTACTCGTACTTCGCCTCGGGGTTTGTGGGGACCCTCATGGGTAAGCTGGGCCGGCGTGAGGAACCGTCGGCGGAACAGGTCCCGGCGGAATCGCCTAGGCACGAGCGCAAGGACGCCATGCCCTGAGCACATTGCCGAACTTGAAAAGCGTGCGAGCGGGACCCATCCACGTTCGCGCTGCGCGCTTCGGTGGACAAGTCTGCGGCCCTGGACAATCTGGCCAACATCGGTGTCACGCGAGGGGCAGGGTCATGGTGACCGTGGTCCCGTGCCCCCGTTCCGATTGCACCTGTATCGTCCCGCCGTTTGCCTCTGTGTTGCGTTTCGCAATCGTCAAGCCCAGGCCCGTCCCAATCGCCTTCGTCGAAAAATAAGGCTCGAAAATACGCGCCAGGGCATCGGCGTCCATGCCGATACCCGTGTCGGTGATCCGGATCTGGACCATGCGGCCCGGCGCCAGCGCGGCATCGATGGTCAGCGCGCCGCCGGCGGGCATGGCGTGCAGCGCGTTCTCAATCACGTTGGTGAGGGCGCGGCCCACGAGCATCCGGTCGACCCGCAACGGCGGCAGATCCGCGGGGACGTGCGTCTCGATCGCCACGCGTCCGGCCAGGCCCGAACGGTAGGGATCGATGATCTCCGCCACTAGCTCGGCGAGGTTGGTCTCGACCGGCTTGGGTTCCGGCGAGGAGGCAAAGCTCGAGAACTCGGACGAGATCTGCCGCAGCAGCCGCACCTGGCCCAGGATGTTGCTGACGCAGTCGTCGATCACGGTGCCGAGCGGCTTGCCCTGGTCCAAGTGGACGCGGCGCAGATGCTCGGCGTTCAGCTGGATCGGCGTCAGCGGGTTCTTGATGTCGTGCGCCACTTGCCGCGCCATGTCGGCCCACGCCGCCAGGCGGTTGGTTCGCTCCAACTCCTGCCGCTGGCGCTGCAGGTCGGCCGCCATCTGGTTGAAGGCCTCGACCAGCCGGCGCAGTTCGTCGGCCGACGTGGCCAGCACGCGCGCGTCGAGGTCGCCCCGGGCAATGCGCCGGGTCGCGCGCATCAGGCGGTTCACCGGATCGGCAATGCGCTCGGCCATGTAGTAGCCGATCGCGGAGCCGAGCATGATGAACAGCAGCGCCGCGAGCAGCACGCGGCGATCGAGTTCCTCGATCTGCGCCTGGGTTTCCTGCTGGCGCGAAGTAAGCGGCACCGTCAGCACCGCCTGGCGACCGCCCTGGATCCGCACCGGCGTCGCCGCGGTCAGGTACTCGAGGCCGCCGGCCACCTCGCGTCCCACGTACGACGGCCGGCCATCGAGCAGGATGTTGCGGAACACCTCGCTCGGCGTGCGCGTGGGCAGCAGCCCCGAGGCAAACAGGTTGCGCTCGCTCGACGCCAGCAGGTCGGCGCCCTCGAAGATGTTGACGTCCTGCGCGATGACGCGGCTCAGCCACACGACGATGCTGTCGGGGTCGACCGCCGACTGGCCGATCTGCTCGCCGACGTCTTCGACCACGCGGCTGGCGACGTTGGCCAGCCGCGTCGCCTCGCGTTCGATGTCGGCGAACATCAGTTGCGCCATGTAGACCCGCGACACCAGCGCCAGGGCCAGCACCGGGATGATGGCCGACAGCACGAAAGCCAGGAACAGCTTCTGGTAAAAACTGGCGCGCACTTCCGCCAGCAGCGCCCGGCCGGTCGCCGGCGCGCGCGACAGCAGGAAGTTGGCGGCGGCCGCGCCGAGCAGCACCACGACAAACGCGACGAAGGCGAGCGTGACCAGTTCGGCGATGGTGACGATGTGGCCAAACGTGGTGGCGTCGGCGGTGCCCAGCACGTAAATGGCGGCGCGGTCGTTCATCACGTACACGTCGAGCGACGCCGAGCCGCGGGTGATCGTCGTCCGGAAGGGTTCGCGCGACTCGTACGCCCGGCGAAACACCTCCTCGGTCAGCGGCGGCGGTCCTTCGACCGAGCTGTAGAGCACGCGCCGGCTCCAGCCGTAAACGTAGAGCTCGACCTCCGCGCGCGGCCGCGGCTCGGAACGCAGCTGGCCGGAGCGCATCAGGGCGGTATAGGGATTCTGCGCCGAGATGAACGACAGGTTGGCGTAGTCCAGCATCGAGTGGACCACCACCGAGCCGGCCACCACCCGCCGGCCGCGCGCGTCGGTGGTGCAGATCTGGCGGCCCGCGTGCAGCAACCGGCGCTCTTCCGAGAAGAACGGCGACACCTCCTCGAGCATCTCCCACTCGCACGAGGTTTCTCGCCAGGCCTGGCCCTGGGCGTTGTCGGCGAGGTTCAACGCGAACCGGCTGACCATGGCGCCGTTCGTGTTGTGGAGCTCGACACTCGACGTCAATCGCTGGCTGGCCAGGCTGGTTTGCGACCAGACCAGGAACGCGGCGTCGGTGGGCGGCGGCCCCGACGGCGCCGGATCGCTCGCCAGTACCAGGGCCTCCAGCGATTCGATGCGATCGATCTCGGCGAGCGCCTGCGACAGCTTGAGCCGCACGTCGGGCCGCTGGTTCAGCACCTCGGGCGCGTAGCGCTCGGCCACCAGCTGCCGTCGCGCGCGGCCGGCGGCGTCGACCAGCGACGGATACAGCACGACCGAGGGCAGGACGAGCGCGAGCAACGCCACCAGCAGCCGGCGGGCGTGCGACCCGCGCGGCAAGGCCGGGCCGATCTGGTGCAGGACGGCTGCCGCGACGGCGGCGAAGACAATCGCGGTCAGCGTCGGCGCCAGCGGCGCATAGGTGTCGGCCAGGCGGGGCCACGCCAGGATCGCGGCGGGAACCAGCCAGGCGACAACCCCGCGCCGGCGCCAGGTCGGCGGTGAGGTGTCGAAGACCCACGGCGACGCGGCCGCGCGCAGGATCAGCACCGCCACGCCGATGACCGCGGCGTTCAGCGCGACCAGGCCGACCACCACGCACAGCCGCACCCAGTCGCGGGGCTCGATCGCGAAACGGAGGATGTCGACCGCCATCTGTGACACGTGCACGCGCAGGAAGACCGCGTAGGCGATCAACAGCGCGACCATCGCGGCGCCGGCCGTGGCCTGCACCGCGAGGAAGAACCACTTCAGGCCCGGCCGATCGACGACGACCACGCCCAGGCCGGGGCGATGGGCCACGCGCCAGAGATCGAAGGTCGCCGTCGCCCACACCATCAAGCCCAGCGCGGTCAGCCCGGTGAGCAGGAAATCCACCGGCGAGGCCAGCAGCAGGGCGGCTGCCGGCGACCACGGCGCCGCCGGCACCAGCGCCGGCTCGGCCAGCCCCACCCACCGCGTGGCAATCCAGAGCAGGGCCCGCGCCGCGACCAGCATCAGTCCCATGGCCAGCGTCAGGCCGGCCGCAAGCGGCAGCGACCGCGTCGCGCGCCGCCAGTCGAGCAGCCCGCCGGCAAACAACAGCACCAGGACGGCCGCCAACGCGAGCTCGGCCGCCGTTCGCCGATCGCGAATGCGTTGCCGCGAGGCCGTGAGATCGGCGTCGGACACTTGCACGGCGGCGAGCGGGGCCCCCTCCGGGGTGGGGATGATGAACGAGCCGGGCCGGGCATCGGCCGCGCCCTCGAACTGAAGACGCAGGGACACGGGCACAATGCTCGTCTCGAGCGCAAAATCGGACCCGGCCATAGGCGGCCGCGCGTCGCGCGACAGCGGCGCTTCGGCGACGACCGCGCCAATGTGGCGTTTGGGGTCGGCCGCATCGACGACCGGACGGACGCGCACCAGTTGCAGGCCCTGCGTGCTCTGCGCGAGGAAGAGGGACGCCGGGCCGGTCAGCCGGGCATCGGGCTCGTCTTCCGACCGTCCGACCCAGGCCACCGGCTGGTTGCGGGCGCCGTAGATCGTGATGGCCAGGGGATCCGGCGACGTGCGGACGCCGGCGGCGGCCAGGTCAAACAGACGGCGGGTCGCGGCGGCATCCCCCTGTTCGGCCAGCAGGACCGTTTCGGCATCCAGGGTGACCGCCTGGCTTGCAGCGTCCAGCCGATTGCCCAACGCCAGGAACTGGCCCGAGACCTCGGCTTGCAGCCGCGCTCGAGACGACGCCAGGTCGGGTCCCAGCTGCGTGCGCTCGACTACCTCGGCCGCAACCCAGATCGCCAGAGCCGCCACGGCCCCGCCCAAGGCGAGTTTTTGGGCGCTCCGGGCGACGAAGGTGGGAAGGGCCATCCGCACCGCCATTGTAGAATGTGGTTCTGTCCAGCAAAGCCGGTTCGTTGAAGTTCGCTCTCAAGCGCGGTGCGCTCGTCACCGCCGCCAATTGGCAAGTGGTCCTCGTCCAGTTCGTGGCCGACACCCTGTTCAAGACCCTGCTCGCCGTGCCCATCGTGGGCGGGCTGGTCCTGGTGGCGTTGGTGGTGGGCGGCGATCCGTTTGAAATGCTGCGCCTCGAACCCAGCCAGATCCTGTCGACGATGGTGGGCGTGCTGCTGGCGCAGCCGTTTGCGCTGGCGGCATTCCTGATGGCGCTGGGAGTGGTGCTGGCGGGCGGCTCCGTGCTGATGTTCGCGGTCAAGGCCGGCAGCGTGACCGTGCTGCTGGCGGGCGAGCGGGCCGCCGGGCCCATCGAGCAGCCGCCGCTGCGGCTGTCGTCGTTGAAGCAGGCCAACCGCTCGAACGTCGAACGCTTCACCACCGGTGTGCGCTCGCTGTTCACGCGCTACCTCCGGTTGGGCATCGGCCTCACGGTCGTCTACGCGCTGCTCGTGGGCAGCTACATCGCCCTGGTCTTTGGGCCGCCGGCCACCGCGGCGCTGGCCGGGCCGCTGGCCGTGACGCTGGCGTCGCTCGGCCTGATCCTCGCGGTGACCCTCGTCAACTTCGTCTACCTGTTGCTGCAAATCGTGGTGGCGGCCGAAGACTGCGGCGTCCTCGAGGCGGTGCCGCACGTGGCGCGCCTGTTGCGGCGGCGCGCCAAGGCGATGGGGCAGGTGCTGGCGGCGATTCTGGCGCTGATGCTGATGGCCACGGGCGCGTCGATCCTGGCCACCGCGGCGCTCGGCCTGATTGCGTTCGTGCCCTTCGTCGGCCTGGCGGCGCTGCCGCTGCAAGTGTTCGCGTGGCTGGTGCGCGGCGTCGTGTTCCAGTTCGTCGGCCTCACCGGCGTGGCCACGTATGTGCGGTTGCACAGCACGCTGCAGGCTTCAGGCCTTCCGGTTCGGTCGAACGGCCTTCACCAGGTGACCCGCGCATGACCATGATGACCGGTGGCGACAATCCTTTAGGTTTGTCGAAGGCCGCCCAACACTTCCAGGAATCGGCGATTCGCCGCAGCGGCATTCTCGGCGCCGCCGTGCCCGGCTTGATTTCGTTAGCGGCGGGGTACCCGGCGCCTGACGTGTTTCCGTGGGACGACCTGCAGGCCATCACGGCCGACCTGCTCGCCAAACGCGACGGCAACACGCTGCAGTACGGCGCGACCCGCGGCTACCGGCCGCTGATTGAGCAGTTGCTGGCCAGGACGCTGCGCGACCGCGGCATCGCCGGCACGTTCGAGGACGTGGTCATCACGACGGGGTCACAACAGGGCCTCGACCTGGTGGGCCGTGTGCTGATCGATCCCGGCGACGTGATCCTGGTCGAGTTGCCCACCTACAGCGGCGCCATCGCGGCGTTCCACAACCTGCAAGGCCAGTTCGCCGGCGTGCCCCAGGACGCCGAGGGCATGGACCTCGCCGCCCTCGAGGCGGCGGTGACGGCGACCAAGGGGAAAGGGCAGCGGGCGAAGTTCATCTACGTGACGCCAAACTTCCAGAACCCCGCGGGCCTGCTGATGAGCCGCGCCCGCCGCCTGGCGCTGCTCGAGTTCGCCCGCCGGCACGCCCTCGTCATCCTCGAGGACGATCCGTACGGATCGATCTACTTCGAGGACACCACGACCGCCGCCGACACGCGGCCGATCAAGGCCGACGACACCGACGGCCGCGTCGTCTACCTGGGAAGCTTCTCGAAGGTGCTCGTGCCCGGGCTGCGGGTGGCGTGGATGGTGGCGCCGCGCGAGATCGCCGAGAAGGTGGAGCTCGCCAAGCAGGCCGCCGACATCTGCAGCAGCGTCTTCGACCAGCGCATCGTGCACGGCGCCATGGACCGCGGCGTCGTCGATCGCATTGCGCCGGGATTGCGCGCGCATTACCAGGCCAAGCGCACGGTGATGGAGCAGGCGCTGCAGGCATCACTCGCGGGCCGCGTGAGGTGGACGTCGCCGCGCGGGGGCTTCTTCCTGTGGATCGAGTTACCGGCCGGCGTTGACGACCGGGAGCTCTTCGAACGCGCCTTGACGCACAAGGTGAGCTTCGTGCTCGGGAGCGCGTTCTTCGTCGACGGGCAGGGCCACCAATTCGCGCGGCTGGCGTTCTCGGGGATCAGCCACGCGCAGATCACTGAAGGTATTGGCCGGCTGGCAGCCGCGATCGGCACCGATTAAGACAGCCACCGATTAGACACCGATTAGTCACAGATTCACGGCAAGACCGACAGACCCGCGGCGGCCCTCCGGGCCGCGCTGCGAACAACGGACCCGGGATCAAGAGAACCCGATTCGACCGCTGCGGTTCTCTTGAGTCCCGGGTTCTTTGTTCGCAGCCTGCGCCGGGCGGAGCCCGGCGTCGCGGGTCTGGGGTTGCAGGCATTACAGCGCTTCACCACTCCCGGTATCTCACGTTCTGCCAACCTCAAAGAGTCTGCCATCCGGGGCACGCTGGTTTCGGAGCATTTGCCCACGACCGTGGCGTGGAACGAATCGTGAACGGTCCCAGGCATGACGGTCCACCAACTGCATGACCCGCGGACATATCAGATCATCGGCGCAGCCATGGAGGTTCACAGGATTCTCCATCGCGGCCTGCTGGAGCACATCTACTGCGAGGCGCTCGCCGCGGAGTTTGAACTCCGCACCATTCCGTTCGTGCCGCAGGTGCCGTGCCAGATTATCTACAAGGAACGCCGTCTCACCGGATTTCACCGAATCGACTTTGTGTGTTTCGACGAAGTGGTGGTCGAGGTGAAGGCGTCGTCGCTCACAGGACCGGCAGAGCAGGCGCAGGTCCTGAACTACCTCGCACTGAGCGGCCACCGGCTCGGACTGTTGTTGAACTTCGGCCGGCCGTCATTGGAGTACAAACGATTCGTGCTGGACTGATGGCTTGGGGCTTGGGGCTTGGGGCTTGGGGCTTGAAAGGAATTGAACACGGAGCTAATTGAACACAGAAAGAAAAAGAATCTGTGTCTATCTGTGGCTAATCTGTGGCTGTGTTGGCTCTAATCGGTGGCTACGGCACGGCCGGCACGCCCGGCAGCTCTGCCAGTGCCACCGGCACCGGCTCGTACCGCTGCGCGAATCCCTGTAACTGGCCCTCGCGGCTCACCGTGACCAGCCGCACGGCCGTCGGCCGCGCGGCGTGGCGGAAGAAGGGCTGTAATCCAATTTCGCCCGCCGACTGCACCGTCACGGTCGGCTTGCCGCTCACCAGGTCGAAACCGGCGATGACCGACCCGACCAGCGGCATCAGGATGGTGTTCGGCAGCGGCAGGGGACTGCCCGAGGGCCGCGACGGCAGCGACGCGCTCCAGCGCAGGTTGCCGCTCTTCCGGTCAACGGCGCGCAGCACGTTGTCGCGCGCGGCGAAGTAAATGCGCTTCTCATCGGCGGCCGGCAGCCCCGACACGTCGCCGCCGACGGACCAAGCCCAGCGCTCGCGGCCGTTCGTCAGGCTCACGCTGACCACTTTGCGCGCGGTGGTGCCGAACACCAGCTGGTCGTCGAGCGCCAGCAGGCCGGTAATACGGGCGGTGAGCGTGCGGGACCACACGGTCTCGCCGGTGGCCAGCAGCACCGAGACCAGCCGGTTGTCGGCCAGGGGCAGATACAGGCGGTCGAGTGCGGGAGCGGGGGCCGCCGCCAACGGCGAGCCCAGGGGCTGGCGCCACACCAGCGTGCCATCGGCGGCCCTGAACGCCGCCAGGTCGCCGTTCGGCGTCGAGGCGAGCAGCCAGCCGGTGTCCCAGTAAAGGGGGACCGCCGCGCCGCCGGGCAACGGCGTCCGCCAGCGGATCGCGCCGGTGCGCGCGTCCCGGGCTTCAATCGAGGCCTCGGCCATGATGAACACCAGCCCGTCGCCAGTGGCCGGGGTGAAGGCCGTGGCGACGTCCAGCCGCCAGCGCACGACGCCGCTGTCGAGATCCACCGCCACCAGCTGTCCGCCCTTGAGCGGCACATAGGCGGTCGAGGCGTCGAAACCGGCGGCGGCGGCGGGCGGGGTGTCGAAAGGAATGGACCAGCGCGGGTCGAGCGGCGCGACCGTGGTGGCCGGGTCCTGAAGAATCGCGATCAGCGCCGCCAACAAAAGAGCCATCAGCCCTTATAATAGTGGCTTACCTCCTCATTCGAGATTTCGTGGCCCACCAAACCATTATCGTCCTGGATTTCGGCTCGCAGTTCACCCAACTGATCGCTCGCCGTTTACGCGAGCTGTCGGTCTACTGCGAAATACTTCCGTTCAACACCTCGCTCGACGCCATCAAGGCCAAGACACCTATTGGCGTGATCCTGTCGGGCGGCCCCAGCAGCGTCGATGAGGAAGGGGCGCCGCACTGCGACCGCGCCGTGCTCGACCTGGGCGTGCCGACGCTGGGCATCTGTTACGGCATGCAGCTGATGACCGACATGCTCGGCGGCACGCTGGGCCGCTCCGCGCACCGCGAGTTCGGCCACGCCCTGGTGCGCCGCCAGCCGGCCACGGCCTCGCGGCTGCTGGACGGAATTCCGGATGAGCTGAAGGTGTGGGCCAGCCACGGCGACTTCGTCGCCACGGCGCCGCCGGGCTTCACGGTGGCCGCCACCAGCAACAACGCGCCGGTCGCGGTCATGGAAGCCCCGGATCGCGGCTACTACGCGATGCTGTTCCACCCCGAGGTCGCGCATACCGACCGCGGCAGCGACCTGCTGCGCAACTTCGCCTTCGGCGTGTGCGGCTGCACCGGCGACTGGACCATTGCCTCGTTCATCGACGAGGCCACGGCGCGCATCAAGTCGCAGGTCGGCAACGGCCGGGTCGTGTGCGGCCTGTCGGGCGGCGTCGATTCGACCGTGGCCGCCTCGATCATCCATCACGCCATCGGCGATCACCTGCAGTGCATTTTCGTGGACAACGGCCTGTTGCGGCTGAACGAAGCGCAGCAAGTGGTGGAGCGCTACAAGAAGCTCGCGCTGCCGGTGCACCACGTCGACGCCACCGACATCTTCCTGACGCGGCTGGCGGGCGTCACCGACCCGGAGCAGAAGCGCAAGATCATCGGCGCCACCTTCATCGACGTGTTCGTCGAGAAGGCCAAGGCGCTGGGCGAGTTCGACTTCCTGGCGCAGGGCACGCTCTATCCCGACGTGATCGAATCGGTGTCGGTGCGGGGGCCGTCGGCCACCATCAAGAGCCATCACAACGTGGGCGGCCTGCCGGAAGGCATGACGTTCAAGCTGGTCGAGCCGCTGCGCGAGCTGTTCAAGGACGAAGTGCGGCGGGTCGGCCGCGACCTGGGCATCGACAAGGAATTCCTCGTGCGCCAGCCGTTCCCGGGACCGGGCCTCGCGGTGCGCATTCTCGGCGAGATCACGCGGGACCGGATTGCGCTGCTGCAGAAGGCCGACGCGATTGTCGCCGACGAGGTCCGCAAGGCCGGGTGGTACGAGCGCATCTGGCAGAGCTTTGCCGTGCTGCTGCCGGTGCAGAGCGTGGGCGTGATGGGCGACGCCCGCACCTACGAGTTCACGGTGGCCGTCCGCGCCGTCGAGAGCCTCGACGGCATGACCGCCGACTGGGCGCGGCTGCCGCACGACCTGCTCGCCGCCATCTCGTCGCGCATCGTCAACGAAGTACGCGGCATCAACCGCGTGGTCTACGACATCAGCTCGAAGCCCCCGTCGACCATCGAGTGGGAGTAAGCGCGCGGTGACAGACTTCGTTCACCTGCACCTGCACACCGAGTTCTCGCTGCTCGACGGCGCCTGCCGCATCGACGAGCTGCTGGACGAGGCGCAGCGGCTGCAGATGCCGGCGCTGGCGGTGACCGAGCACGGCAACATGTTCTCGTCGGTGGTGTTCCACGACGCGGCGCGCAAGCGGGGCATCAACCCGATCCTGGGGTGCGAAGTCTACGTCGCCCCGGGCGACCGCCGCGACAAGAGCGGCACGCCCGGCGAGACCGCCAACCACCTGGTGCTGCTCGCCGAGAACGAGAAGGGCTTCAAGAACCTCATCAAGCTGGTGTCGTCCGGCTACACCGAGGGCTTCTACTACAAGCCGCGCATCGACAAGGAGATCCTCGCGCAGCATGCCGAAGGGCTGATCGGCCTCAGCAGCTGTCTCAAGGGCGAGGTGGCGACCGGCATTCGCACCGAGCAGATGCCGAGGGCGCTCGCCGCCGCGGCGCAGTATCGCGACATCCTCGGCAAGGGCAATTTCTTCCTCGAGATGCAGTTCCAGGGCATCGAGGAACAGCGCATCGTCAACAACGGGCTGCTGCCGATTGCCCGCGATCTCGAGATGCCGCTGGTGGTCACCAACGACGTGCACTACCTGCGGCACGGCGATCACAAGCCGCACGACATCCTGCTGTGCATCGGCACCGGCAAGTCGGTGAACGACGAGAACCGGCTGAAGTATCACGGCGACCAGTTCTTCCTGAAGACCGCCGCGCAAATGGCCGAAGTGTTCGGGGACTATCCCGAGGCCATGAAGAACACGTTACTGATCGCCGAGCGCTGCAACGTCACCATTCCGTCGGGCCAGAACCACCTGCCGAAGTTCGCGGTGCCCGCGGGCTTCACCCTCGACGAGTACTTCGAGCACGTCACCCGCGAGGGCTACAAGGTGCGGCTCGAGCGGTTGCGCCAGCTGGACGAGAAGGGCGAGCTGCGCCACACGCTGGCGGAATACGACGAGCGGCTGGCCTATGAGATCGCCATGATCAAGAAGATGGAGTACCCCGGGTACTTCATGATCGTGTGGGATTTCATCCGCTACGCCCGCGAGCACGGCATTCCGGTGGGCCCGGGCCGCGGCTCGGCGGCCGGCAGCCTGGTGGCCTGGGCGCTGCGGATCACGGACGTCGACCCGCTGCACTACGACCTGATTTTCGAGCGCTTCCTGAACCCCGAGCGCGTGTCGCTGCCCGATATCGACGTCGACTTCTGCGAGCGCCGGCGCGCGGAAGTGATCGCCTACGTGACCGAGAAGTACGGGCGCGAGAACGTCTCGCAGATCATCACCTTCGGCACCATGAAGGCCAAAGCCGTGATCCGCGACGTCGGCCGGGTGATGGACATGCCGTACGCGGACGTCGACCGCATTGCCAAGCAGATCCCGCCCGCGCTCGACATGACGATCGAGAAGGCGCTGGCCGAGAACCCGGTCCTGCGCGATATGGCGCGGGCCGACGGCCGGGTCCACGACGTGCTGGAAATGGGCAAGCGCCTCGAGGGCGTCTCGCGCAACGCCGGCGTCCACGCCGCCGGCGTCGTCATCGCCCCCGGCCCGATCACCGACTACGCGCCGCTCTACAAGAGCAACCGCGACGAAATCACGACCCAGTGGGCCATGAAGGAGGTCGAACGCGTCGGCCTGCTGAAGATGGACTTCCTGGGCCTGAGC
>CAYGMD010000049.1:0-28428 GCA_964350785.1 uncultured Acidobacterium sp.
GGTCGGCAGCGGCCACACTTCGTGCGGCACGACCACCTCGATCTGGTCGCCCAGGTCGCGCAGCTTGACCATGGTCGGCACGATCGTGTCGCGCATGTACTTCGCGTGCTTCTCGGACGAGGGGCTGCTGTGCTCGAGCGCGGCCGCCAGCTTCTCGGTCTGGGCGCGGAAGGCGTCGGTCAGCCTGACGATCTGCGTCAGCACCTTCTTGCCCTCCTTGGTGGGCACGCCGCCGCCCCTGGCCGCCACTACGCTCTGGCCGACCTGCTTCACGTAGGAGAGCGCGGCGGGCAGGATGTAGCGGTTGGCCATCAACACCATGAGCTGCGCCTCGATGTTGATCGTCTTGCAGTAGGTCTCGAGGTTGATCTCGTAACGCGCGTGCAGTTCGGCCTCGGTCAGCACCTTGAACTTCTCGAAGGCCTTGATCACGCCGGGCTTGACGATCTCCGGCAGCGCGTCGACCGTGTTCTTCAGGTTGAGCAGGCCGCGCTTGCCGGCTTCCTTCTGCCATTCGTTCGAGTAGCCGTTGCCGTTGAAGATGATCCGCTTGTGCGCCTTGATGGTCTTGCGCAGCAGCGCGGCGACGGCGGCCTCGAGCGCCTCGCCCTTGGCCAGCTTGGCCTCGAGCTCGGTGGCCAGGGCATCGAGCGACTCGGCGACGGCGACGTTGAGGCACGTGCCGGGCAGGGCGACGTTCTGCGTCGAGCCGACGGCGCGGAACTCGAACTTGTTGCCGGTGAAGGCGAACGGCGAGGTGCGGTTGCGGTCGCCGGCGTCGCGCGGCAGCTTGGGCAGCGCGGCGACGCCAATGTCGAGGAAGCCGCCGGTCTTGGTGCTCTTGGCGCCACCGCCCTCGACCTGCTCGAAGATCTCCGTGAGCATGTCACCGAGGAACACCGACAGGATGGCGGGCGGCGCCTCGTTGGCGCCCAGGCGGTGGTCGTTGCCGGCATGGGCAATGCTCATGCGCAGCAGGCCCTGCCACACGTCCACCGCGCGGATGACCGCCGTGCAGAAGAACAGGAACTGCATGTTGTCGTGCGGGGTGTCGCCCGGGTTCAGCAGGTTGTTGCCGAGGTCGTCGCCGATGCTCCAGTTCAGGTGCTTGCCCGACCCGTTGACGCCGGCAAACGGCTTCTCGTGCTGCAGGCAGGCGAGCCCGTACTTGGGCGCCACCCGCTTCAACGTTTCCATCGTCATCATCTGGTGATCGGTGGCGACGTTGGCGCTTTCGAAGATCGGCGCGACTTCATACTGCGACGGCGCCACTTCGTTGTGGCGGGTCTTGATCGGCACGCCGCACTTGTAGAGCTCGGCCTCGGCCTCGGCCATGAAGGCGAGCACGCGTTCCGGGATCGAGCCGAAGTACTGATCCTCGAGCTCCTGGCCCTTGGGCGGGCGGGCGCCGAACAGCGTGCGGCCGGCGTTCAGCAGGTCGGGCCGCGCGAAGTAGAAGTTGCTGTCGATCAGGAAGTACTCCTGCTCGGGCCCGAAGGTCGCGGTCACGCGGGTCGCGGTCGAGCCGAACAGCTTCAGCACGCGCACGGCCTGCGCCGACAAGGCCTCCATCGAGCGGAGCAGCGGCGTCTTCTTGTCGAGCGCGGCGCCGGTCCAGCTCACGAACGCGGTCGGGATGACCAGCGTGGCGCTGTTGTTGTGCACCAGCAGCCAGGGCGGGCTGGTCGGGTCCCAGGCGGTGTAGCCGCGGGCCTCGAAGGTGCTGCGGATGCCGCCCGACGGGAAGCTCGAGGCATCCGGCTCGCCACGGACCAGTTCCTTGCCGCTGAATTCGGCCAGCGCGCGGCCATCGGCCGTGGGGCCGTAGAACGAGTCGTGCTTTTCCGCGGTGATGCCTGTCAGCGGCTGGAACCAGTGCGTGAAGTGCGACGCGCCGTGTTCGACCGCCCAGTCCTTGAGGGCCGAGGCGACGGCGTCGGCCGTCGACGCGTCGAGCGCCTCACCCCGCATGATGGTGTCGCGCAGCGCCTTGTATGCGGGCTTCGGCAACCGGGCCTGCTGGACCTTGTCGCTGAAGACGCGGGCGCCGAACGTGTCTTTCACGTTCGCCGGCGTGTGCGCCACGCGCCCTTCGGTCATGGCCCAACTGCGGATGCCTTTGATTGCCTCGCCTAATGCTGCGGAACCCATGCGTATTTACCCCTTTAGTATGAAAGACCGCCGAAGAGCGGTCGAGATGACAAATTATGCACGTTCTGAGCATCACTTTGCAATATTTCATCCATCATGATGTGGAATAAACATCGCACATTGCAATGTGTTGCTAGAAAACGTCCGCTATTGCATTAATTTGGATCCGCCCGTGTATGGTCGTTCGACCTATCAGGGGAAGACTGAGCGCTGGGCGCAGGTCGTGGACGGCGTGCGGTTGGTCCCGTCACGCAGAGCGGGAAGCGTCAACTCGGTGAACACCGCATAACCGCCGTCGCTGGGGTGAAACCCGTCGGCCGCGTAGTTCGAGGGGAGGTAGATGCGGGCGTCGCACATCAGGTCCACGACCAGCACGTTTTTCGAGGCCAGGGCATTCACCCGGTCCGACAAGCCCACCGCGACCCGTTGCATGAGGCTCTTTTCAACCGCCGGATTGCCCGCCAGGTACGGCGAGGCGGCCAGGTTGGGCAGGTTCAAGGCGACGATGCGCGCACTGGGGGCACGGGCGCGGATACGCGCGACCAGATCCTCAAGATCGGTGCCCCACTGACGGACTTGGGCATCGACGAACGCGTTCACGTCCGAGCCGCCCCGTGACCGGGCGGCATAGGCAATGGTGTTGGCGTCGTTGCCCCCGGCGAAGATCGTGACGTGGGTGGTCGCCGTCGGCACGAAAGGGGCTTGCCGCTCGATGAAGTTGCCGGCGAGCGAATCGATGGGCCGGCCGACGGACGCCGCCAGGTCGAACACGGCCTTGCTCAACACCGACCCGGGAATGCTCAGGTTGCGGTGGTCCATCGCGCGACCGCCCTCGGCCAGGCGCCGCCGCAGCGTCTGCACGTAGCCGGTGCCGCTGGGGCAGTCCGAGAACGGCAGGCAGGGCGACGAGCCGCCAAAGCCGATGCCGTCGCTGGCGCCGATCGCCGTGTAATAAAGGGGTGTATTCGGGTCGGTTGGGGACGGGGAGGTCGGGGAGTCCGTCTTACTACTGCAGGAGGCTCCGAAGCAGATCAGGCCGAGCAGCGCGACGGATGCGAGGTTTCGTGTCATGTCTTTGGTGTCTCTGTGCAAGAATTGCGCCCCTGACCGCATGACGAATCCTGCCCGTCCGTGGACCCGCTTCTATCATCCGTCAACTGCCCAGGACCTGGGGCCGTTGAAGTGGCCGCACATGCCCGCGGCCATTCGCGACGCGGCGGCGACCTACGCGCCCAGGACCGCGTTCACCCTGGGCCTGCCCACCGGCTCGCAAGGCGGCATCACCTACGCCGAGGTCGACCGGCTCTCGGACCAGTTTGCCGTCTACCTGCGTGAAGTGGCGGGCTTCCAGGCCGGTGACCGCGTGGCCATCCAGATGCCGAACTGCCTGGCGTATCCCATTGCCGTGTTTGGGATGCTCAAGGCCGGGCTGATCATGGTGAACACCAACCCGCTCTACACGAGCGCCGAGATGGTGCACCAGTTCTCGGACAGCGGCGCGGTCGGCCTCATCGCCATCGACCTGTTCGCCACCAAGATTGCCGAGGTCCTGCCCAAGACCGCCATCACGACGGTGGTCGTGGTGTCGATTGGCGACCTGCTGTCGCCGTTTAGGCGGCTGCTGATCGGCGCGGTGCAGAAATACGTGAAGAAGATGGTGCCGCCAATCACCTTCGCGCACACCACCTTCGCGCGCGCGCTGGCCAAGGGGGCCGACCGCATGGCCGCGGGCGCCGACCCCATGCTGTATGCCGCGGCGCTCGACCACAACAGCATCGCCGCGCTGCAGTACACGGGCGGCACCACCGGCGTCGCCAAGGGCGCGGTGCTGACCCACGGCAATCTCGTCGCGAACACGACGCAAAGCCTCGAGATGTGGAAGCCGTTTCTTCGCCTCGGTGAAGAGGTGATGCTGACCGCGCTGCCGCTGTACCACATCTTCGCGTTCACGGCGAACCTGATGATCTTCTTCGTCGCCGGCGGCCGCAACGTCCTGGTCCCGAGCCCGCGCCCACTGTCGAACCTCAAGGTCGTCATGGACACCGAACCCATCACCTGGTTCACGGGCGTCAACACCCTGTTTGCCGGCTTGATGCACGAGGAGTGGTTCAAGGCACACACCAACTGGAAGCTGCGCGGATCGGTCGCCGGCGGCATGGCCCTGGTCCCGGCGATCGGCGAACGGTGGGAAGCCATGACGAAGACGCCCATTTACCAGGGCTACGGCCTCACCGAGACCTCGCCGGTCGCGACGCTCAACCCGTTCCAGCGGCCGAAGCGGGCCGCGATTGGCGTGCCGATTCCCGGTACCGACGTGAAGTTCGTGAATGCCGAAGGGCAGACCGTGCCGTTCGGCGAAGTCGGCGAGCTGTGGGTCAAGGGGCCGCAGGTGATGCAGGGCTACTGGCAACGGCCCGACGAAACCGCGCGGGCCTTGTCGGACGGCTGGTTGGCCACCGGCGACATTGCGAAGATGGACGACGAGGGGTACATCGAGATCGTCGATCGCAAGAAGGACATGATCCTGGTCAGCGGCTTCAACGTCTATCCGAATGAAGTCGAAGCCACCATCGCCGAGCATCCCGGCGTCGTCGACACCGCCGTGGTGGGTGTCCCCGACGATGAGACCGGTGAAGTGGTCGTGGCGTTCGTCGTGAAGCAGGATCCGGCGTTAACCGAGGACGAGATCCGGACCCACTGCCGCAAGACGCTCACGGCCTACAAGATTCCGCGCATTGTCGTGTTCCGCGCCGACCTGCCGAAGAGCAACGTCGGCAAGGTGCTGCGCAAGGACTTGCGCGACGATGCGATGAAAGCGTTCCTGGAGCGGCGTGGATAACCTGTGTCACGCGCTGGCGGGCGTGGCCATCGGCAAAGCCGGTCTCGCCCGCCGCACCACGCTCGGCATGAGTACGCTGGTGATCGCCAACAACCTGCCCGACCTCGACGTGGCGGTGTTTGCCACCAACACGCTGGCCATGTCGTTCCGCCGCGGCTGGACGCACGGCGTGCTGGCCCAGGCCGGCCTGCCCATCGTCCTGGCCGGCGGCATGCTGGCCTACGATCGCCTGGTCGTGCAGCGACGCGCCAACGCGCCGCCGCCCGCGATTGCGCGCGAGCTGCTGCTGCTGTCGTACATCGGCGTGCTGCTGCACGTGTTCATGGACCTCATGAACAGTTACGGCGTGCGCCTGCTGATGCCGCTGTCGGAACGGTGGTTCTACGGCGACGCGCTGTTCATTGTCGATCCGTGGCTCTCCCTGGCGCTCGGCCTGGGCTGGTGGCGGTCGTCGCACCGCGAGCGCACAGGCGCGGCGCGGCCGAGCCGGCCGGCGCGCATCGCGGTCGCGCTGTCGGCCTGTTACGTCCTCGCCATGCTGGCGTCGAACGCCCTGGCGCGCACGGTGGTGAGCGCGGGACTGGACCGCGCCGGCCGGCCCGCCGACACCCGCTTCATGGTGACGCCGGTCGCGGTGAATCCTTTCAGCCGGGAAGTGGTCGTTGACCTGGGCGACCGCTACGAAAAGGGCAACCTGTGGTTCGAGCCCCTGCCGCATTTCCGTCCCGCCGGGTTTGGCATCGCCAAGGGCCTGGGCGAACCGGAGGCGCAGGCCGCCTTGCAGTCGCCGCGCGCCCGCGCGTTCCTGCGCTGGTCGCGCTTCCCGTTCGTACAGGTTGACCGCGGCACCTCGCCGCCCACCGTCTGGCTCAACGATTACCGTTATGCGAACGCGGGCCCGTACGGCTGGTCAGCGGTCCAGCTGTCGGGGCCGGTCCGCTAGGACCCGGAGTCCGCGCGCCTCCGCGCTCCGCCCGCCCTCCGCCGTAGACAATCCATCGACAATCGTTAGACATCGTTTGACACCGCGTTCGCGGTGATTGGCGCTACCCTCCGCCCAAGTTCACCCGTTTCGATGAGAGGGGTCTTGCCATGCTCCCTGTCGCCCGTCTTGCCTTGCTCACGGTGTGTTGTGTCATTGCGGCCCTGTCACCGGCGTTTGCCCAGCAACGCGGCTCCATCTCCGGAAAGGTTCTCGATCCCGACGGCCTGGCGCTCCCGGGTGCGACCGTGACGGTGCGGGAACAAGCCACCGGTTTCTCACGCACGGTGGTCACCGCCGAGACCGGCGCCTATTCGGTGGCCAACCTGGAGCCGGGCGTCTATCAGGTGACGGTGGAGATGACCGGGCTGGCGGGCCCCGCGCACCCGCCCGTCAACCTGACGGCCGGCGCCATCCTGAACGTCGAGCTGAAGATGCTCGTTGGCGGGGTGCGCGAAGCGATCACCGTGACGGGCCAGGCGCCGTTGGTCGAGAAGACCAGCAACCAGATCGGCGGCTCGCTGTCGAGCCGCGAAATCGAAGACGTGCCGTCGAACTTCCGCAACTTCACCGCGCTCACGCAGCTGATTCCGGGCATGACGCCCAACCCGGCGGCCTCGACGTTTGAAGGCGGCCAGGTGGTGGCCAACGGCACGCCGTCGCAGCAGAACGTCTACCTGATTGACGGCATGTACAACAACGACGACCGCCTGGGCGGCAGCCAGGGGACCCAGGTGCGCGTGGTGCTGGACAACATCGCGGAATACCAGGTGCTGTCGAACCAGTACAGCGCCGAGTACGGCGGCGGCGCCGGCGCCATCATCAACATGGTCACGCGGGGCGGCACCAACCAATTCGGCGGCCGCGCCTATACCTACTTCCGCGACGACAAGTTCAACGCCCGCGGCCACTTCCTGCCCGACACCGCCAAAAAGCCGGCCGAGCGGACCCTGCAGGCCGGGTTTGCGGTTGGCGGGCCGATTGTCAGGAACCGCGCGCACTTCTACTTCACCCTCGAAAAAGACAACGAGGACATCGCCGGGCAGAAGCGATTTCCCGCCGCCGCGGCGCCGCTGGCGACCGACTTTGTCGGCACCTTCGAGGTGCGGGCCAAGAACTATTTCGGCCGCGGCGACGTGCAGCTGAACGACCGCAACTTCGTGAACGTCCGCTGGGTGCTCGAGACGGCGCCGACCCGGGGCGAGGGCTTCAACACCAACAACCAGACGATCGACTCGCAAACGTGGGAGAGCGACTGGGATCAGATGGTCGCCGGCACCTACACCTCGGTGTTTACCGACCGGGCCTCGAACGTCATTCGTGTCGGCCACATCGACGAGTCGCTGACGACCGGCGCGCAGGCCTTCTTCGACGCCGACGTGAACGGGATCGGCTTCGACGGCCGCGATCCCTTCTCCATTGGCCAGCAGAACACGCATCCCAGCTACATTACCGGCAAGGGCGGCGAGGGCCTCAATACCGAGATCCGCACCTGGGTCTTCGACGAGGCCTTCAGCTACTTCGTGCCCAGCCTGTGGGGGGGCGAGCACACCTTGAAAATGGGCGGAGGGTTCAGCCTCAACCAGATGCCGCCGCGGACGACGTTCAGCTCGGGCACCTTCCAGTTCCGGACCGACGCGGGCTACGACCCGGCGAACCCGGCCACTTATCCGTTCCAGTTCGACGTCACGGTCGGGCCGCCGGACCCCTACGGCTATTCGATCACCTCGAAGGACCGCCGCCAGTACCTGTTCCTGGAGGACAAGTTCCGCGTCAGCAACAACCTGTCCTTGAACCTGGGATTGCGCTACGACCATCATCGCCAGACACCGGCGGACAAGACCGCGATCGCCCCCCGCCTCGGCTTCGCGTGGGACGTCACCGGCAGCGGCAAGACGGTGGTGCGGGGCGGCCTGGGCAAGTTCTTCGCCTACGTGCCGGTGGTGCTCGATCTCGTCCACCAGCAGAGCGGCGTGCTCACGCTCTTCCCGACCATCACGGTGACCGATCCCCTCAGCCCGGTACTCCGGCCCGTGATGGTCACGGATTCGGCGGGGAACCCGGGCGTGGCGTCGCTCAGCCCGGCCGGCCAGGCCGAGTTGAACCGCCTGCGCGACCAGATCATCGCCGGGTCGGCGTTCAACCGGGATCCGCGCATCGACAGCGACGATCGGCAGATGCCCTACCAGTGGGCCTGGAGCCTGGGCGTCAACCACGAACTGGTGCCCAACATGGCCGTGGCACTGGACTACGTGGCCAATGCCTCCCGCGACCAGGCCGGCGTGGTGGACATCAATGAGCCGGTCAACGGCGTGCGTCCGGGCGTCAATGTGTTCGACCCGACCGGGAAGCTCATTCCCGCCGCGGCGCGCGGCACCAACTTCCGGCGCGTGCTCCAGACGCAGACGCGCGACGAGTTCAACGGCGACTACCAGTCGATGCAGGTCTCGCTGATCCGGCGGATGGCCAACGGCTGGAGCGGCCGCCTCGCCTACACGCTTCAGGAGAGCCACTATGTCGGGCTCGGCAACCCCGACGCCCGGCGGGTGTGGCTCGACAACGAACCGTCCGCCGACCGCGGCAGGTTCGCCTCGGACCGGCGGCACGTGTTGGCCGCCAGCGCCACCGTCAACCCGTGGCGGTCGCTGACGCTCGCCACGGTCATCAGCAAGATCACGGGCGCGCCGCTCAACGAGACCGTGGGCCGCGACGTCAACGGCGATGCCGACAACAACGACCGGCCGATCAAGGGCATCGACGACCTGGTCCGGCCGATCCAGTCAGCGGTCGACTCGAAGGGGCGCGCCGTGATCAACGGCCTCGAGGGTCCGGGGTCGTTCCTGGTCGACCTCTCGTTCCGCTATCAGATCCCGGTGAAGGCCGGCCTCGAGAGCGTGGACCTCTTCTACGACATCTTCAACGTGTTCAACACGGAGAACCTCGTGCCGCCGACCGGCAACCGGCAATCCTCGGTGTTCATGGTCCCGACGGCCGCCCAGTTTGCGAGACAGATGCAATTCGGGCTCCGGGTCCGCTTCTAGAAGCCTGGCCATGGGGCATGTGCGAACCGTGCTGATCGCGGTGGGGCTGGCCTTCGGCGCCACCGCTGCGGGCGCCCAACTGGAACTGGGCGTCATGACCGGGACCATCACCGATGATGCCGGCCGCCCGCTCGAAGGGGCGACGGTCCGGCTGCGGGATCTCGAACGAGGCCGTGAGACCACGTTCAAGAGCGACAAGAACGGCCGCTTCTACCGCCGGGGACTCCAGGCGGTTGAGTACGAGATGGTCGTCGAGAAGGACGGTTACCAGCCGGTGAAGGACAAGGTCAAGCTGGTGGCCGGCACCGACCGGCGCCTCGACTTCAAGCTGGCGAAGCGCGCGCCGGAGGGCGCCGACGAGTTCGCGGCGGGCGTTGCCGCGTTCAACAAGGGCGACAACGCCGGCGCCGCCCAGGCGTTCGAAGCCGCGCTGGCCAAGGCCGCCGGGTCGCCGGAGATCCGCGTCAACCTCGGGTTGGCCTACTTGCGGCTGGGCCGCCACGCCGACGCGGCGGCCCAGCTCGAACAGGCGACGGCGCTGGGGCTCGGCGCCGCCAACGTCCAGTTCCAGCTGGGCGCCGCCTACGTCGAGATGCAGGCGCTCGACAAGGCGGTGGCCGCGTTCGAAGCCGGGCTGGCCAAGCAGCCGGACCTGCGCGACGCGCTTGCCTATGAAGCGGCCGTCACGCTGGGTTCGGTCTATTTCGCGAAGGGCCAGAACGAACAGTCGGCCGCGCGCTTCGAGCAGGCATTGGCGGCCCGGCCGGGCGCGGCCGCGCCGGCCCTCGGACTGGCGAAAGTGCATTTCAGCAAGGGCGAGGTCGACAAGGCCCTCGCCCTGCTCGACCGCGTCGTCGCGCAGCACCCGGGCACCCCCGAAGCGGCGCAGGCGGCGACGTTCATCAAGGAGCTTCGCAAAGGCAACGTCGAGGAAAGGGGACTTCCGTGAACAAGATGATCGGCGCCGCGGTGGCGGCATTCGCGTTGGTGTTGACAGCCGGCGTGACGACGCAAGTCGCACCGGAGAAGGGCGGCGGCGACGAAACCGGCCCGTATGACCTGGTCGCCGGCTGGCCGCAGAACTACTGCGGCGCGGGCTTCATCATCGGCTCAACCGCCGGCATCTGGGCCGAGAGCCCGGACCGCGTCTACATCTTCAATCGCGGGTGCCTGCCCGAACTCAAGGAAACCCGGGGCGCGGCCGACAGCTTCATTCCGAGCCGCAACGCGTCGGGCTTCGATCTGTCGCAGAAGGACCCCGCCCGTCACCCGCGGTGGGACCACGTCTTCAACGTGGTGGATCGCAACGGCAAGCTGATCGAGTCGTGGGAGCAGCACAACAGGCTGTTTGTCAGGCCGCATCGCATCCTGGTCAATCCCTACGACCCCGAACGGCACGTGTGGCTGGTGGACGATGGCGCCCATGCGATCTACAAGTTCAGCCGCGACGGGAAGAAGCTGGTCATGACGGTGGGCACCCCGATGCAGCCCGGCAACGATGCCGCGCACTTCAACCGGCCCACCGACCTCGCCTGGCTGCCCGACGGCACGTTCTTCGTGAGCGACGGTTACGTCAACACCCGCGTCGTCAAGTTCGACAAGGACGGCAAGTTCTTGATGACGTGGGGACAGTCCGGCAACCAGCCGACCGAGACGCGGCCATCGTACATGAACACCGTCCATGCGATCGTGATCGACAAGGCCCGGAAGATCTACATCAGCGACCGGGCGAATTCGCGCATCCAGGTGTTCGACGAGAACGGCAAGTTCCTCGACGCCTGGCCGAACGTCCGCCGGCCCTATTCGCTGCTGCTGTCCGAGGATCAGCACCTGTGGGTGGCGGACGGCATCACCCAGAAGTTCACCAAGTTCGATCTCACCGGCAAGCTGCTGTACTCGTGGGGCACCTTCGGTGCGTTCCCGGGAGGCTTCTGGGGCGTGCATCAGTTCCATACCGACGCCGAGGGCAACCTCTACACGGCCGACGTGCACGTGGGACGGCCGCAGAAATTCCGTCCCAAGAAGGGCGCCAACCCCGCGCACCTCATCGGCCGCTACTTCCCGCGCTCGACCACGAACTGACGGGCCCGGATGCGGATGGTCTTGACCTTGATCGCGGCCGTGCTGGTGGCCGGCGCCCTCGCCCGTGCGGGGGAACCGGCCGCGCAGCTCCAGGGGCAGGTGCCGACCTACGCGTTTGACGTGACCTGGCCCAAGCCGCTGCCGGATCGCTGGCTGGTCGGCGCGGTCGCGGGCGTCCACGTGGACGCCCGCGACCACGTCTGGATCATCCACCGGCCGGGCACCTTGCAGCCCAACGAAACACGTTCGATCTGGCAGGCCGCGCCCCCGGTGATCGAATTCGATGCGGCGGGCAATGTCGTGTCGTCGTGGGGCGGACCGGGCGCCGGTTACGAGTGGCCCGATCTCGAGCACGGCATCTACGTGGACGACACGGATCATGTCTGGGTGGGCGGCGGCGGCGAGAAGGACGCCCACATCCTCAAGTTCACCCGCGCCGGCACGTTCGTGATGCAGATCGGGCGCAAGGGACAAGGGCAGGGCAGCAACGACGTCCGCAACCTGGGCGGGGCCGCGAACATGACGCTCGATCGCGAGACCAACGAGCTCTACGTCGCCGACGGCTACGTCAACCACCGCGTCATCGTCTTTGACGCCACGACCGGCGCCTACAAGCGTCACTGGGGCGCGTACGGCAAGCGCCCGGACGACGCCTACTTCACCCGCGCCGGCGAGAAGCTGCCCGCGCCCTTCAGCGGCGCGGTCCAGCACGAGGTCAAGCCCAGCAACTACGATCCGGACGGCCCGCCGCCGCCGCAATTCCGCATCGTTCATGTCGTGCGCATTTCCCGCGACGGGCTCGTGTATGTCTGCGATCGCACCAACGATCGCATCCAGGTGTTTCGCAAGGACGGCACTTTTGTCAGGGAGGCGTTCGTGGCGCGCAAGACCCTGGGCAGCGGCTCGGTGTGGGACATCGGCTTCTCCACGGATCCGGCGCAGACCTTCCTCATCGTCCCGGACGGCACCAACCAGCAGATCTGGATCCTGCGGCGGGACACGCTGCAGGTGGTCAGCGCGTTCGGGCGCGCCGGCCACTGGGCCGGGCAATTCTACGGCGCCCACAACCTGGCGGTCGACTCGCGGGGCCACCTGTACATCACGGAAACCTACGAAGGGAAGCGGGTCCAGCGATTCACCTATCAAGGACTGGGACCGCCCACTACGCCAATCATTCAGTGAACGAAGGAGGGAGACCATGCGCACTCGACGTTGGCCGCTGACGATGATGTTGGTGCTTTCGCTGGCCGCGGTCGCGGTCGCCGTGCAGGAACGAGGCGGTCAGGAAGAGTTCGGCCCCTACGAGCCGGTACCCAACTGGCCGCAACCGCTGCCCGACGGCCCCGACGGCGTGAAGCACGACGGCTGGACCTGGGGCTCGGTCGGCGCCGTGTACGCGGAGTCGCCGGATCGCATCTGGATCGCGCAGCGCGGCGAGCTGCCGCTGCCGGCGGGCGCCGCGCCCTGGACGCCCTACGCCCTGTTGAACCCGTCGCGCGGCAGCGCCACCGGCAATGACGACGGGTTGGGCGCCACCTGCGAGCCGGTCCCCAAGCGGGGCTGGCAGCGCCGCTATCACCATGTGATCTTCGTGGTCGACCGGGCGGGCAAGATGGTCCAGTGGTGGCCGCAGCACGACAAGCTGTTCGAGGCGCCATGCGGCCGCGGGCCCCACAAGATCAAGATGAGCCCGTACGATCCGCAGAAGCACGTCTGGGTCTTCGATGACCAGCTCCACGTGATTCACAAGTTCAGCTACGACGGCAAGCTGGTGATGACGCTCGGCACGAAAGGGCAGCGCGGCCGCGACGGCGGCCGGCTGTTCGACCGGCCCACCGACATCGCCTGGCTGCCCGACGGCACCTTCTTCATCAGCGACGGCTACGGCGGCACGCGCGTGGCCAAGTTCGACAAGGACGGCAAGTTCCTGATGGACTGGGGCACGGCGCCCAAAGACCCCAAGAACCCCGGTCCCAACGAGTTCAACACCGTCCACAGCATCGACATCAGCAAGGACGGCCGCGTGTTCGTCGTCGACCGTGGCCACCGGCGGTTCCAGGTGTTCGATCAGAACGGCAAGTTCCTGGACATGTTCACGACCGGCGTGCGCTCGTCCCCGTACGCGCACTTCATCTCGACCGACCAGTTCCTCTGGGTGGCCGACGGCGGCACGATGCGGATGCTCAAGTACGACTTGAACGGAAAGTACCTGTACGGCTGGGGTGCGCCGGGCGGACAACCGGGACAGTTCAATGGTCCGCACTCGATCACCGTTGACCAGGAGGGCAACATGTACACGGCCGAGGTGTTCGGCGGCCGCGTGCAGAAGTTCCGGCCCAAGCCCGGGGCGGATCCCGCCAAGGTGATGGGGCAGGAAGTGCGTTACCCGTCGAGCCATTAACCTCAGTCGCAGCGAGGGTGCCGGGCGTCCGGCTTGACACCCTCGCTGCATAGGCATATTGTGCGCGATCAGCATGGCGCCATGAGGTTGGACCTCAACTGGCTGGCGCACCCGATGGTGCTGGCAATCACGGCCACGATAGGCGCCGCGGGGCTCGTATTGTTTCTCCAGCATCGCGCGATCACCACGCTGCAATCGCAGAACGACGTCATCCTCCGGCAGCTCAGCGAACAAACGGCGGTTGATATCGCCGTGGAACTGCGGCGGACCCTGGATGGGCCCGTGTTCGACACGCTGACGGCGGTGAATCATCCCGACCTGCGGGCCGGCCGGCTCGACCTGGTTGCTGGACAGTACCAAAAGGGGCTGGCGGCCTATCCTCACGTCGGGCGGTTCTTCGCGTGGAGTGCCAAGACCGAAGCGTCGGCGCCCGGCGAGGTCATGTTCTACGGCCGCGACCTCCAGTTCCGCCGCGACCCGGCGCTGGGGCGCGCCATCCTGGAATTGGCCCGCCGGCACGCGCCGTCCCAGAACATCTACGTGGCGGCCGACGACGTCGGCATGGCGGCCGACGACGTCGGCCTGGCGGCCGACGGGCGTCACCAGGTGTTCCTGCGGTTGTTCTGGACCGACGCGAGGCGACTGGAGTACTTCGCGGTGCTTGGCTTCGTGGTCGAGCCGTCCACCATGGGCGAGCACCTGTTCGACGCGCGGCGGCGCGCGCGGCTCGACGCGCTGCTCGCCAGCCGCGCCGGCGAGATCCCGCTCCGCCTGCGAGTGACCGACGAGCGCGGGCGCCTGGTCTACGGCAGCGACCAGCTCGGAACGCCGACCGCGCGCGTGGATTTTCCCATGCTGTTCTATCCGGCCGACGACATCCAGTCGCGGCTGGCCCACGGCGTGGCGCCGCGGCCGTGGGCGATCGAAGTGGGCGCCCCCGGGGCGGCCGCCAGCGCCCTGGCGGGCATGAGCCAGGGCTACTGGCCGAGCCTCCTCTCGGTCGCGCTCATGCTGGTGGCCTTGAGCCTGACGGTGCAGGCGCACCGCCGCTCCACCGAGCTGGCGCAAATGCAGACCGACTTTGTCGCCCACGTGTCGCACCAGTTGAAGACGCCGTTATCGCTGCTGACCGCGGCGACCGAGACGCTGCAGATGGACCGCATCCGGTCGCCCGAGAAGCTCGCCGAGTACCTCGACACGATTCGCGCCGAGACCGCGCGCTTGTCCACGCTCGTGCAGCGCGTGCTCGAGTTCTCACGCGTGCAGCAACAGCAGACCTTCGAGTTCGAGCACGTCGATCTCGGCGCGCTCACGCGCGAGACGGTGGACGCCTTCGCCCATGGATTGATCGGGTGGCGCTTCGACTTCAGCGTCGAGCCGGAGGGACCGGGGCCGTACGTGCTGGCGGACCCGGCGGCCCTCGAGCAGGTGGTCGCAAACCTGCTGGACAACGCCGTGAAGTATTCGGATGTGAACCGGGAAATCGCCGTCCGGGTGCGGGCCGAACGGTCGCGGGCGGTGGTCGAGGTGGCCGACCGCGGCGTCGGCATCTCGCCGTTCGATCAGGCCCGCATCTTTGAACGGTTCTACCGGGCGCCGGGCGCGTCGCATCGCCAGGGGTTCGGCCTGGGGCTGCCGATTGTCCGCGAGCTGATGCACGCGCATGGCGGCCGAGTGGAGGTGGCGAGCGTGCCAGGGGCGGGCAGCACCTTCCGCGTGTCGCTGCCGCGGGTGATGCCGGCGACAGTGGCGTCCCGCCTGCCGTCAGCAGATTCATCGGAGGCTGCGCCATGAACCGGCCGGCGTCGCGTCAAGAGGAGGTTCGTCACGTCCTGGTGATTGAAGACGAACCCCAGTTGCGATCGATGCTGACCGACAACCTCGAGTTCGAGGGCTACCAGGTGACGGCGGTGGCGTCGGGCGAGGAGGGCCTGGCGGCCATGGCGCAGAACGCGTTTTCGCTGCTCCTGCTGGACGTCATGCTGCCCGGCGTGGACGGCTTCGACGTGTGCCAGACCCTGCGGGCGCGCGGCACGCGCGTCCCGATCATCGTCCTCACGGCGCGGTCGCACGAGCGCGATCGCGTGATGGGGCTGGACCTGGGCGCCGACGACTACGTCAGCAAGCCGTTCAGCGTGCGCGAGCTGCTCGCGCGCGTGCGGGCGCAGGTGCGGCGCGACGACTGGCACACCGTGTCCGGCGAGGAGTTTTCGTTCGGTGATGTCGTCGTGAAGCCGCAGCAACGGCTGGTGATGCGGAAGGGGCGGCGCGTCGCCCTGTCGGCCCGCGAGTTCGAGCTGCTGCGCTACCTGTTCGCCCATCGTAACGAAGTGGTGAGCCGCGAGCAGCTGCTGCGCGATGTCTGGGGCTACAGCCAGCTGACCATCACCCGGACCGTTGACAACTACGTCGCCAAGCTGCGGACGCAGCTCGAAGCCAGGCCCCACGAACCCCGCCATATCATCACCGTCCACGGGATCGGCTATCAACTCCTTGTCTGACGGCCCGGTGCCGGCCGCTTTTGCCACGGGGTCGCGTACAATGGATCGCGACGCATGCGTACCGCCGCCTTCCTCCTCGCCGCCGTCGTCGCCCTGCCCACCACGGCCGCGGCCTGGGGCTTTGAAGCCCACAAGCTCATCGCCGATCGCATGGTGGAGCTGCTGCCGCCGGCGTTGAAGCCGCTGTTCGAAAAGCGCCGCCCCTTCATCATCGAACGGTCGATCGATCCCGACCTGTGGCGTAACGTGGGTTGGGAGGCCGAGCCGCCCAATCACTTCCTGGACATGGACTACGAGGCCTTTGGCCCGTATCCCTTCGACGGCCTGCCGCGCGATTACGCGGCCGCGGTCCAGAAGTTTGGCAAGGACGTCGTGCATGCCCAGGGCCTGCTGCCGTGGCGCACGGCCGAGTTCTACGGCAACCTGCAGCGGGAGTTCGCGTCGCTGAAGCGGCAGCCGGCGCCCGGCTACGCCCTCGACAACATCGTCCTTTACGCCGCCATCCTCGCGCACTACGTGTCGGACGGCCACGTGCCGCTGCACGCGGTGGTCAACTACAACGGCCAGGTCACCGGCCAGGACGGCGTGCACTCCCGGTGGGAGGGCGAACTGTTCAATCGCAACCGCGCCAGCCTCGCGATCACGCCTGCTCCGGCCGCCGGTGTCAGCCATCCCCGCGACTTCATGTTCGAGGTGCTGCTGGCGAGCAATCGCGCCGCCGCCAACGTGCTCGAGTCGGATCGGCTGGCGGCCGCCGGCCGCGAGTTCTACGACGATGGCTACTTCGCGGCGTTCGGCAAAGGCACGCTGCCGACGCTCGAGCGCCGGCTGAACGAGTCGATCACCGCCGTGGCCTCGATCATCGTCGGCGCCTGGGAACAGGCAGGCAAGCCCGCGATCCCGGCCGGGCCGGCGCGAACTCCCCGCCGCATTCGACGTCCTAACCAGTAATGGACGTGTACCTGGTGCCGATTGGCTCGGACCGCTTCGAAACCTATTACGAGGCGGCCGAGGATGATGAGCCGATCGAGTCAATGGACGGGCTGGGGTTGTTTGGCCGCCTGCGCGTGCGCTTCCAGGCCCAGCTGAAAGAGGCGGAACGGGCGCGCCATCAGGCCGCGCCCGGGGAGCCCAAGACGTTTCTGGGCAGGATGCAGAAGCGGTCGCTGCGCTGGATCGCCGAGCGCATTGCCGAGCAGCGGCTGCTGTGGCACCTGCGAAAGGCCGACGCGGCCACGCTGCATGTCGACGCCGACATGAACCAGCAGGAGGCCGAAGGGGTGATGCGCGCGTCGTTGAAACGCGACGCCGATCGGCACGTGCGGCTGCTGGTGGTGCACTCCCTGGGCCTGATCGCGTCGGCGCCGGTGGTCTTCGTGCCCGGCCCGAACGTGCTGGGCTATCTCTTCACGTTCACCGTGGTGGGCCACTTCCTGGCGTGGCGCGGCGCCCGCCGCGGCCTCACCCAGATTCGCTGGCAGGTGACGCCAAACACCGCGCTCACCGACCTGCGGCGGGCCTTCGTGCTGGGAACCGATGCCCGGCATCGCGTCATTCACGAGGTGGCCGACCGCCTGCGCCTGCCGAAGCTGGCCCGGTTCGTCGAGCAGATGGCCACCGCGAGCGCGTGATATTCTCGACCTTGTGACCCTCGGCGAGCTGGCTCGGCGATTGGAATGCCCCGTCGAGGGCGATTCAGGCATCGAGATCCATCGCGTGGCCAAGATCGAAACGGCCGGCGCCGGTGACGTGACCTTTCTTGCCAATCCCAAGTACGCCGCGGCCCTGGCCTCGACCAAGGCCAGCGCGGTGATCGCCGGCAGCGGCGTCACCGAGGCGCCGTGCGCGATCATCCGCAGTGCCACGCCGTACCTGACCTTTGCCCGCGCCGCCCAGGCGCTGTCGCCGGAGCGCCGGCCCGATCCGGGCGTGCACCCGCAGGCCTGGGTCGCGGCGGACGCGACCGTCGATCCCACCGCTTCGGTCGGGCCCTTTGCGGCCATTGGCGCCGGCGCCCGCATTGGCGCCCGCACCATCGTTCATCCCCACGTCGTGATTGGCCCCGGCGCGGTGGTCGGCGAAGACTGTGTGCTGCACGCGCACGTCTCAATCCGCGAGCGCTGCACCCTGGGCGCCCGCGTGGTGCTGCAGAACGGGGCCGTGATTGGCAGCGACGGCTACGGCTTCGCGCAGCGGCCCGACGGCTCGCATGAAAAGATTCCGCAGACGGCGCCGGTGGTGATCGAGGACGACGTCGAGGTTGGCGCCAACACCACGATCGACCGGCCGGCGGTCGGCGAAACGCGGATCAAGACGGGCACCAAGATCGACAACCTGGTGCAGATTGCCCACGGCGTCGTGCTCGGCCGCCACGTGCTGCTGGCGGCGCAGGTCGGCATTGCCGGCAGCACGGTGATTGGCGACCATGTGACGTTCGGCGGCCAGGTCGGCGTCGGCGGCCACCTGACCATCGGCGATCGCGTCCGGGCGGTGGGGCAGTCGGGCATCACCAATTCGGTCGCGGCCGATCAGTTCGTGTCCGGCTACCCGGCCATTCCGAACAACGAATGGCGGCGGTCGTCGGCGGTATTCCGGAAACTGCCGGAGATGAGGCGCCACTTGAAGGATCTCGAGGCGCGCCTCCAGAAGCTCGAAGAGACGGACCAATAATGCGGAAACACTTCTACCTGTTCCTCGGACTCGCCGCCCTTGGCACCGTGCTGTGGCTGGTGCCGCTGCAAGCCGCGGTGCGGCCGCCGAAGCTCGAGTACCAACGGCTGGTGCTGCCCAACGGCCTGGTCGTCGTCCTCCACCAGGACAAGTCGACGCCGATCGTCCAGGTCGAGCTGTGGTACCACGTCGGCTCGAAGAACGAGAAGCCCGGCCGCACCGGCTTCGCGCACTTCTTCGAGCACATGATGTTCAAGGGCTCCAAGAACGTCGAGCCCGAGCAGCACACGTCGATCATCGCGTCGGTCGGCGGCCAGGCCAACGCCTACACCAACGAGGACACGACGGTGTTCTGGCAGACGATTCCCGCGCAGTACCTGCCGCTGGCGCTGTGGATGGAAGCCGACCGCATGGCCAGCCTCCGCGTCGACGAGAAGATGTTCGTCGCCGAGCGCGAGGTGGTGAAGGAAGAGCGCCGGATGCGCATCGAGAACCCGCCGTTCGGCCTGCTCAACGAGCTGATCAGTTTCCACGCCTTCGACGTGCACCCGTACAAGCACCCGGTGATCGGCAGCATGAACGATCTCAACGCCGCGACCATCGACGATGTGCGCGATTTCTACAACACGTATTACGTGCCCGACAACGCCACCCTGCTGATTGCCGGCGACTATGACGCCGATGCGGTGGTCGGCATGGTCACCCAGTACTTCGGGCGCGTCCCGAAGTCGGCCACGCCGGTGCCGCGCGACATTCCCCGCGAGCCGATGCACACGAAGGAACGGCGCATCAACCTGGAGCAGCCGTGGCCGCTGCCCGCCGTGGTGGTGGCGTACCAGGCGCCCTACAACGGCCACCCGGATTCGTACCCGATGTTCGTGATGTCGAAGACGCTCTCGGACGGCCAGACCTCGCGCATCTACCAGAGGCTGGTGTACGAGAGCGGGCTGGCGCTGACCGCGTTCGGCAGCAGCAGCTTCCTCGAGGACCCCGGCATCTTCTACGCGGTGGCCCTCGTTAACCCCGGCAAGTCGGCGGATGACGTGGAGAAGGCGTTGATCGCCGAGTTCGACAAGCTGAAGGCCGAGGGCATTACCGACCGCGAATTGCAGCGCGCGAAGAACCAGTTCTCGCGTGATTACATCCTGAGCCGGCTGTCGATCAAGGAGAAGGCGTCGCAGATGGGCCACGCCGAGGTGATCCAGAAGGACATGGCCAGCGCCGACGGCGAGTTCGACACCTTCCTGAAGGTCTCGACCGCCGACATCAAGCGCGCGGCCCAGCAGTATTTCGTGCCCGAACGGCGCATGGTGATGCGCATCATGCCCAAAGGGGCGGGTGCATCGGGTGCGGCAGGTGCAGCCGGTGCGGGGGTGGCGAAATGAGGCTCAAGGCCATCGCGACGCTTGGCGTGTTCGCGGCGCTCACGGCGCTGGTCGCGGCGCAGGCCGTGCCCGGGTCGTCGGCCGGGGCGGCCAGGTTGCGGCAGGCGTCGAGCCAGGGCGCGCGCGTCGCGACCTGGCCGCGCGAGGGGCCGCCCCGGCCGCTGCCGGCGCGGCCGGTGGTGTTCCCGCCGTACGAAATCCGCAAGCTCGCCAACGGCTTGCAGGTCGTCCTGGTCAGCCACAACGAGCAGCCCTCGGTCAGCGTCCGCCTGATCATCCGGGCCGGTGCGGCCCAGGATCCCAAGGACAAGCACGGCATGGCCATGCTCACGGCCACCCTGCTCGACCAGGGGGCCGGCAACCGCACGGCCGGGCAGATCGCCGACACCATCGACTTTGTCGGCGGCGTGCTCGGCACCGGGGCCGGCAGCGACCTCAGCTTCGTCAACGCCGTCGTCATGAAGGACAGCTACGACCTGGCGCTGGAGCTGATGGCCGATGTGGTGCAGCGGCCGACCTTCGCACCGGCGGAAATCGAGCGCCAGCGCCAGCAGGCGCTGTCGGCGTTGAAGGTGTCGGCCGAGGATCCGGAGGCGATTGCCGGCCAGGTGATCGATCGGCTGATTTACGGGTTCCATCCCTACGGCCTGCCCGGCGCCGGCACGGGCGCCTCGCTGGCGTCGCTGACCAGGGCCGACATCGTCGACTTCCACAGGAAGTACTTCGTGCCCAACAACGCGCTGCTCGCCGTGGTGGGCGATATCACGGCCGCCGAGGCGATGGCCGGCCTGGAGAAGCACTTCGGCGGTTGGCAGCCCGGCGTCGTGCCCGGGCAGGCGTCGATCGAACCGCCCCAGCCCACCAAGCGCGTGATCGTGATCGACAAGAAGGACGCCGTGCAGACGGAGATCCGCGTCGGCCACCTTGCCATTCCGCGCAAGCACAACGACTACGAGGCGGTCGACCAGGCGGTCAAGATCCTCGGCGGCGAGGGCGCCAACCGCCTGCAACAGGTGCTGCGCTCGCAGCGCCAGTTGACCTACGGCGCGTCGGCCGACCTCGACACCTACAAGATGGCCGGCGCGGTGATTGCCGAAACCGACACGCAGACCTCGAACACCGCCGAGGCGGTGCGCATTGTCGTGGGCGAATTCTCGCGCCTGCAGCGCGAGCGGGTCTTCGATGAAGAACTGTCGGGGGCCCAGGACTACATGGTGGGCCACTTCCCGCTGACGCTCGAAGTGCCCGATGCCATCGCCACGCAGGTGCTCAACCAGTTGTTCTACGAACTGCCGGTCGACGACCTGCCGAAGTACCGTGAGCGCGTGCTGCGCGTCACGCCCGACGAGATCCAGCGGGTCGCGCGCTGGTTCATCCGGCCGGCCCAGTTGTCGATCGTGCTGGTCGGCAACGCCGACGCCTTCGTCAACGACCTCAAGGGCGTCGGCTTCGGCGATTTCGAGCGCATCCCGATCGAGAACCTGGACCTGCTGACGGTGGATTTCCAGCGCCGCGCGCCCGCCAGGCCCGAGTGACCCGCCTCATGATCTCGTGCGGCGAGCCGTCCGGCGACTTGTACGCCGGCGCGCTGGTCGCCGCCCTGCGCCGCCGCGAACCCGACGTCGAAGTGTTCGGCCTCGGGGGGGACCGGCTCAAGGCCGCCGGCGCCGAGCTGGTCGCCGATTTTCACGGCCTGTCGGTGACCGGATTGACCGAGGCTCTGGCCGTGTTGCCGCGTTCGTTCCGTACCCTGCGCCTGCTTACCGAGACCGCGCGCACGCGGCGGCCGCATGCGCTGGTCGTGATCGACTATCCCGATTTCAACTTCCGGCTGATGCGCGCCATCAAGCGGCTGGGCGTGCCCGTGATCTACTACGTCAGCCCCCAGCTGTGGGCGTGGCGCGCCGGGCGCATGAAGACCATGCGGCGATTGGTCGATCGCGTGCTGCCGATCTTCCCATTCGAGGCGGCGCTCTACCGCGAGGCCGGCGTGGACGTGCGCTTCGTCGGCCATCCGCTGGTCGACATGGTCGCGCCCGAGCAAACGCGTGAGCAATTGCTGCGCCGGTTGAACCTGGACCCGGCCAAGCCCGTGATGGCCCTGCTACCCGGCAGCCGCCCGAACGAACTGAAGCGGCTGGCGCCGGTGATGGCGGCGGCCGCGCCCCGGATTGCCGCCGCGGTCCCCGGCGTCCAGTTTCTCGTCGCCCGCGCGCCGAACCTCTCCGATCGCCTGTTCGAGAGCTTTGGTATTCCCGGCGTCACGCTGCGCATCGTGGAGGGCCGCACCGACGACGTGCTGAATGCGGCTGAGACGGTGGTGACCGCCTCGGGCACGGCCACGGTGCAGACCGCGCTGCACGGCAAGCCCATGGTGGTGCTCTACCAGTTGTCGCCCCTGACCTACCGGCTCGGCCGGCGGATGGCCAGGGTGGACATGTACGCCATGGTCAACTTGATCGCCGGCCAGCGCGTGGTCCAGGAACTGATTCAGGACGACTGTACGGCTGAGGCGGTGGCGGCCGAGGCGGTGCGCCTTGCCACCGACACCGAGTATCGCGGTCGGATGATCGAGCAGCTGGCTGACGTGTGCCGCCGGCTCGGTGGTTCGGGGGCCAGCGAGCGTGCCGCCGAGGCGGTGCTCGATGTCGTACACTCGGCGAATGCGCCGTAGTCTGCTTGTTGTCCTGCTGGCCCTGCTGACGGCCACCACCGCGCGCGCCACCACCGTGGCGCCACTGAGCTTCGGAGAACTTGTCCGCCAGTCGTCGAGCGTCGTCTACGCGCGGGTGATCGACGTGCAGGGGCAATGGAGCGATGATCGCCGGCGGATCGACAGCCTGGTGACCGTCGCGGTGCTCAAGGGATTGAAGGGCCCGGCCACGGCCGAGCTGACCCTGACCGTGCCTGGCGGACAGATCGGGCGCTATCTCAACCTGATGCCCGGCGCGCCGTCGTTTGCGCGCGGCGACCTCGCGGTGCTGTTCCTCACCGCGCGCGGCCCGCGCCTGCCGGTGACCACCGGGTTCACCCAGGGCATCTACCGCGTGGTGCGGGATGGCGCCTCGGGTGCTCCGCTGGTGACGCCGCCGGCGGTTGAGCACGCCGGCGCGCCGATCGTGCGCGGCGACCGCCGTCGCCAGCCGGTGTCGCTCGAGGCCTTTGAACTGGCCGTCCGCGCCGCCCAGGACGCGGCGCGATGAAGCGGGCCATCGGCCTTCTCGTCATCGCGCTGATCGTATGGGGCGCGTCAACGCCGGTCCTGGCGTACCTCAAGCTGGGCAGCCCCGTCGATGGCCGGGTCGTTGACGTGACGTGGCGTGGCCCCGTGAAGTACTTCGTCGCCGAGGCCGAGGCGCCGGGCGTATCGGCCGGCGACCTTCGCGCCGCCGTGTCGCGCGCGGCCTCGACGTGGCAGGCGGTGTCGTCCGCCACCGTGCGCCTCGAAGACCAGGGGATGACGACGGCGTCACCTGGAGTGGTGGATGGCCGGACGACGATCGGCTTTCTCGATCGCCCTGAGTTCGATCGCGTTCTCGGCTCGACCAGCTTCCTGATCGACACCACCGACGGCACCGTGGTCGAAGCCGACGTGTTCTTCAATTCCCGCTTTGCCTGGTCGGTTTCCGCCGGCGGCACGCCCGGCCGCGTCGACCTGGAATCGGTGGCGCTGCACGAAATGGGGCACCTCCTGGGGTTGAGCCACTCGGCGCTGGGCGAGACCGAATTGACCGCCTCCGGCGGCCGGCGGGTGATCGCGTCCGGTTCGATCATGTTCCCGATTGCCATGTCGGCGGGCACCATCGCCGACCGTGTGCTGCAGGCCGACGACATCGCCGGCATCTCGGACCTCTACCCGGCCGCCGGGCAGGTGGAGGCCACGGGCGGCATCACCGGCCGCGTCACGAAGCACGGCCAGGGCCTGCTCGGGGCGCACGTCGTGGCCTTCAACCCGGAGACCGGCGTCAAGGTGGGGAACTTCGCCCTCAACGAGAGCGGCGAGTTTGCCATCATCCGCCTGGAGCCCGGGCCGTACATCCTGCGGGTCGAGCCATTGGACGATGCCGAGGTCGACAGCTTTTTTTCCACGGCCATCGACGTCAATTTCCGCGTGACCTACGCCCCTCGCATGGTGGTCGCGCCGCGCGGCGGGTCGTCGTCGCCGATTGAAATCAAAGTGGTTGCGAAATGAGGGTGCCAGGGGTGCCAAGGGTGCTGCTGTGTCTCGGGTGCATGGTGCTGCTCGGCACCAATCCCGCCCGTGCGCAAGAGGCGCCGGCGTTGCGTGCGCATCGCGTGGTGCTCGAGGGTGGGGTGGTGTGGTCGGGCAGTTACGGTATCGGCGACGTCACGGCGCAGTTGCGCAGCAACGCTCCCGGCAGCACGCCGCCGCCGTTCACGTGGTTTGCGTCCAGCTCGGAAGTCGGGCACGCCGCGAGTGCCGCCGCACGGGTTGGGTTCACCCTGTCGCCGCGCGTCATGGTCGAAGGCGGCGCCATGTTCGGGATGCCGCGCGTGGCGACGGCGATTAAAGGCGACGCCGAGGCCGGCCAGCAGCACCTCGAAGGCGAGCAACTGAAGCAGTACCTGATCGACGGTGCGCTGGTCTGGCACCTGCCCGTTCGAATCGGCACCCGGCTGCGCCCGTTTGCCATTGGCGGCGCGGGCTACCTGCGGCAACTACACGAAGAGCGCACGCTGGTGGAGACCGGGCAGGTCTACTACGCGGGCGTGGGCGCGCGGTACTGGATTCGGGGCGGGTCGGGCAGCGCCCGGTCACTGGGATTACGCGGCGACCTGCGCGCCAACTTCCGCCGCGGGGGCATCGACTTCGAAAACAAGATGCGCGTGTTTCCGGCGCTCGCCGCTCACCTGTTCGTCGGCTTGTAGCGGGAGCCACCTCGGGACGGAACCTGACGACGGGTGGGGGAGCAGAGCCACTGGCCCCGTCACTCCCGGAGCGTGGCCACGCGCCATGTGACCGCGGCCAGGATCACCGTGGCCGCCATGAGCATCTGCCGCATGGTCGAGGGCCGGATCGGTTCGCCGGCCACCTTGAGTGCCAGCCGCCGCCGCGTCCAGCCCCCTTTGTTGTACAGCTCGTCGTATTGACGCACGACCGCGTCGTGCGCCTCGACGGCGTCGAAATCGTCGCCCTTCCCCAACGGCAGTTGCGGCGGCAGCACCGGCAGACGGCCGAGTGGGTCCACGGCCCAGTTCACGAACGTGACCGCCAGGCTCCTGCCGTCCACGGGAGGCCACATCACGACGATGGCCAGGGCGGCGACGACGATCGACCACCAGTGCCGCGGTGTTGGCGGGCGCATTCGGGCTCCCATTCGTGGGGGGGGTGCGCCGGGCGCGACTATGGCGTTCCCGGCGTCGCCGATTCGGCCACCACGTCATGGACCTGCGTGCCGATCCCTTCGATGGCGCAAGTCGCCGTGTCGCCGGCCCGCATCCAGCGCGGCTCGGCCCGCTCGATGTTCGTGCCCGCCGGGCTGCCGCCTGAGATAAGGTCACCCACGTTCAGGGTCAAGATGTTCGAGGCGTATGCCAGCAGCTCGTAGATGTTGTGGCTCATGCGGTTGGTGTTCGAGTCCTGCATGACGGTGTCGTTCAGTGTGAACACGTGCCGGGTGTTCATCGGATCCTTGACGAACTCCTTCGGCACGATGAATGGACCCAGGGGGCCGAACGTATCGTGGTTCTTCCCGATGAGCCAGTCAGAGCCGCCCATCTTGCGATCGCCACGGCCGCCACGATCCGAGACGTCGATCTGAATCGTGTAGCCGAAGATGAAATCCGCGGCGTTTGCCACCGGCACGTACTTCGCTCTCTTGCCGATGACCACGTTGAACTCGCACTCGAAGTCGATGTTCGTGCGGCCGCGCGGCACGACGATGGGATCGGCGGGACCGCTGACGACGGTGGGTGACTTCTGGAACAGGTAGGGGTTGTCGCGTGTGTCGTCCGGCCTGCGCTCCCAAATCCCCGGGGCACTGACGGCCTTGGTCGCGGCCTCGGGTGCGGCGCCGGTCCGCTGTTGCTGCGCGGCGATGCCGGCGGTGTGCTCGACGTAGTTGCCGCCGGCGTTCAGGATGAGCGACGGACGCAGCGGCGGGAGTACCTTGAGCGTTGCGATGGCGTAGGCGTATGCGGGCGCCGTCTTCGCGGTTGAGACGTCCCTGGCGATTGCCGCGAGCCGGCCCTTCCAGTCGGTGTCGTACCGCGCGATGATCTGTTTCATGTCGGCGGGCGCCGCCAGCTTCGGCGCCGCCGCGTTCGCCGTTTCGAACGCGGCGTTGGCCTGCGCGATGTCCACGATCTGCGTATCCTTCAGCACCAGGCCGACGAACGGCGTCCCGGCCCGCTCGAACGTGCCCAGCTTGAACGGCACGGCGGCGCCGCCGCCCTGGGCGTCGGTGCCGACGCCGCAGCCGGCTGCGGCAAAGGAAAGCGCGAGGGCGACGGCTGCCCTTCCGATTCTCGCGGTCGTCATGGTCGTGTTCTCCAAGGTTGTGGCCGGTTGTCTCCCGTGCCGACACGTCATCGGAAGAGCGCCCGGCCACGACCGGACGCCCTTCTGACCAATCTACTTTGTGCCGGCGGCTGCGCCTTTGATCGTCAGCTTCGCGACCGTCCAGGTGGAACAGTCGCCCTTGTAAATCACGCTCTCGGACTCGCAGTGCAGCTCGTGCACCAGGCAGCCGGTCTGGCCGTGGCCGAGGCCCGTCTGCGCCCAGCCCAACAGCTGGCCGTCCAGCGAGGTCTTGTAGATCTTGCCGTTGCCGTCGCCACTGAACAGATACTGGGTCGGGCCGGGCGATACGCACACGCTCCACGGCGCGCCGACGGTGTCGATGATGCGCTGGCGATTCAGGTTATTGTCGTAAACCTGCACCCGGCGGTTGCCGCGGTCGGCCACGTAGATATTGCCCTTGGCATCCGCGGCGATCGCGTGCGGGGTGTTGAACTGGTCCGGTGCCGATCCACGTACACCCAGATCCTTCACCCATGTGCCGTCCTTGGCCACCTTCACCACACGCGAGTTGTTGTAGCCGTCGGCGATGAAGATGTTGCCCTCGGGATCGAACGCCACATCGGTGGGCCGATTGAAGACGCCGGGCCGCGCCGGGGGCGTCTCGGTTTCCTTGTGACCCTCTTCCGTGAACCGCTCGAGGTAATCCAGAGCCTCCGGCTTTCGGCCGAGGACCATCGCCACTTGTCCGGCCGGGTTGAACTTCACAATCATGTTCGACCCTTCGTCGGTCATCCACACGTTGTCCTGTTTGTCGATGCGCACGGTGTGCGCGAACGACGCGGCGTAGTTGTCAGGTCCCCACATCTTCACGAACTTGAGCGCGGTGTCGAACTCGAAGAGCTGCGACGCCGTGGCGCCCTTGGCCGGGCCGGCGTTCCCGCTGCGCGTGAACACGAACAAGTGCCCCTTCGAGTTCTTCGCCACGCCGACGGCCTCACCGATCGTGTGACCGGGCACCGAGAGGCTCAAGATTTCCTCAGTGACCTGCAACTTCGGTGTGGCTTTCTCCAGCTCCGCTTGCCTGGCCATGGCGGCGCGCGCCTCAGGGCTTTGGCCGCCCTGCTGCGCCACGACGCCGGCGCTCAGTAACAGAACTCCGACGATGGCGGCGATATTGCGTGTCACGATGCCCTCCCCTTCGTTGAATGTTGGCGATGCCTGATCGAGCCCGCACGCCGTGACCCTCCGTCCGCGGCGTCTCGCGTTGCGCATCTTATGGCTTTGCTCGTCCAATAGCCACACGGCCGATCGCTGAAGCGGAGTGCGACGGCTGGAGCGTGGGTCAGTGGTTCGTATTCCCGCTGGTCATGACATCAATTCGTTTCAGGAATCAGGGATGGCATCAGGATGATCACTTGATATCGGCGTGGGATTGTGACAGCCTCCGTCGCCTATAGCGCAGTGCTCGCCGGGAAACAGGCACGTGAAAAACGAGGAGGTGCGATGTCGAGTCGGACTACCGTCGTCGTGTGTGTCGCTCTGTTGTCGGTACTGTGGGCCAACGGCGCGGCGGCGCAGAGTGCGCTGGCCGGCGTCGTGAAGGACGGCTCCGGGGGCGCGATGCCCGGCGTGACCGTCGAAGCCAAGAGCGCGGCCCTGATCGAAGGTGTCCGAGTGGCCACCACTGACGAGCAGGGCCAGTACCGCATCGTCGACTTGAGGCCCGGCCTGTATCAAGTGACGTTCACCATGCCTGGGTTCGCGGTGGTGACACGCGAGGGCATCGAGTTGCGCGCGAACTTCACGGCGCCGATCAACGCGGAGCTGCGCGTGGGCTCGCTCGAGGAGACCATCACCGTGTCGGGGGCCACGCCGGTCGTGGACATGCAAAC
>CAYGMD010000050.1:0-9714 GCA_964350785.1 uncultured Acidobacterium sp.
GCTTCTGCTACATCAGCGACCTGGTCGACGGCCTGATCCGGCTGATGCTGTCGCAGGAAAACGACCCGGTCAACATCGGCAATCCCCAGGAAATGACGATCGAGCAGATCGCGCGGCAGATCATCGCCATGACCGGCGCGACCAGCAAGATCATCTACAAGCCGCTGCCGACCGACGATCCGAAAGTGCGGCAGCCCGACATCACCCGCGCCCGGACCCTGCTCGGGTGGGAACCGAAGGTGTCGCTCGACGAGGGCCTGGGCAAGACCATCGACTACTTCCGCGCCAAGGTCCTGGGCTCGTAGTGCCGTTCACCACGCTGGGCCTCGGTGCGAAGATCACGACCGCGCTCAAGGAACAGGGCTACGTCGAGCCGACGCCCATCCAGGCGAAGGCCATTCCCGTCATTCTCGAGGGCCGCGACCTCATCGGCGTCGCCCAGACCGGCACCGGCAAGACCGCCGCGTTCGTGCTGCCGCTGCTCGAGCGGCTGGCCGCCGCGCCGGCGCAGACGCACATGCGGGCGCTGGTGGTCGCGCCGACGCGCGAGCTGGTGGCGCAGATCGAGGAGAACATCCGCGCCTACGGCCGGCACCTGCCGCTGCGCTATGCCACCATCTTCGGCGGCGTCGGCGAAGGCCCGCAGATCCAGGCGCTGCGCCGCGGCGTCGACATCGCCGTGGCGACGCCCGGACGCCTGCTCGATCTCATGCAGCAGCGGCACGTGAGCTTCGCCGACCTGCAGGTGCTGGTGCTGGACGAGGCCGACCGCATGCTCGACATGGGGTTCCTGCCGCCCATCCGCAAGATCGTCGCGGCGACGCCCAAGGGGCGCCAGACCCTGCTCTTCTCCGCCACGCTCTCGAAGGAGATCGAGGCCGTCTCGAAGGAGTTCCTGAAGGCCCCGGTGCTCGTCGAGATCGGCGCCCGCTCGACGCCGGTCGAAGCGGTCGCGCAGTGGATCGTCGAGGTCTCGCAGGCCGCCAAGGTGCCGGCGCTGGTGCACCTGCTCAAGGACGCCGCGCTCGAATCGGTGCTGGTGTTCTCGCGCACCAAGCACGGCGCCGACCGCATTGCCCGCAAGCTCGAAGCCGCCGGCATTCGCTGCGCCACGCTGCACTCGAACCGCACCCAGGGCCAGCGGCTGCTGGCGCTCAAGCGCTTCAAGTCGGGCGACGTGCGCTGCCTGGTCGCCACCGACATCGCCGCCCGCGGCATCGACGTCGACGGCATCTCGCACGTCATCAACTACGACTTCCCGCCGCAGCCCGAAGATTACGTGCACCGCATCGGCCGCACCGGCCGCGCGCAGGCCATCGGCGACGCCATCAGCTTTGTCTCGCACGACGAGATGGACGACCTGCGGCGGCTCGAGAAATTTCTGGGCCGCGGCATCACGCGGCGCAAGCTCGAGGGCTTTGTCGCGAACACGCCGCATCCCCCTTCGCGTTCCGCTACGGGGGACAGGTCCGAGTCGCGCACCGCAACGGACTCAGGCGCTGGCAATCGCCCGCCCGGCGGCGGCCGATCGCACGCGCGGCCAGGCGGCCATCGTCCCGGTGGCGGCGCCGCCGGCGGCTCGTGGCGCCCGCGCGGCCCAGGCGGGCGCCGCACCAGCGGTCCGGCCGGACGCCGCGGCCGCACGTAGCAGGGCGAGCGCTTCGCGCTCGTAGGGCTCGGCGCTTTCGCGCCGTCGTGGGGCTCGGGCCTGACGGCCCTCGTGGGGGTCGGCCGGCTGTGCCGGCCTCCTGGGGTTAATGCCGGAAGCCCTCAGTTCCAACCTTCACCGGGATCCGCAGTACCTTCAACCTACTCGGGGCGCTGTGACGACCGTCGAGGCCATAGTCGGTGACGTAGAAGTGCGTGTCGTCACGCCCGATCGGCATCCCCGGCAACTTGATATCGCTCACCAGCGGGCGTCCGTTGATCGAGTGGATGTTGATCCAGTAGTCGAACTCGACGCTCTGGCCATAAACCCACCCTTCCGGTAGGCGGGAACGGAAATGAACCGTCGCGATCAGCTCGCCGAACTGATCGGCTGATCTCACCAGGGAGTTCCGCGACGACCATCGAATATCGGCTTCGCTGTTTAGCTTTCGCAACACCTCCCCATTCTCGGCAAACATTGGTGATGTGACATCGAACCGGCGCTGCACGACTCCGGTTGAGTCATACAGCGCAATCTGCTTGCTCGACGCCTGTGTCGCGACCCACACCAGGTCCCCTGGCCCGGACAGAGGCGCAAGGCTCGTAAACGCGCAGTTGGCGCGGCACGATTCATCAAACGGCAGCAAGAGTGGTTCGCTCTCGCCGGACTTCAGGGACACCTTGAACCCCAGGCGCTTGTCTCTGAAGTAGCCGGCGGGTGACGGCTGTTCGTCCAGCTGACCGTCCGGTAGGACCGGCCGCCACGTGCCGCCCACGACGAACGCTCCACCTCGCACCGTTGCATTCCGATGCGGCAGCATCATGAGGTCGATTGGGAGCGCCGAGCCGACCGCGCCGGAGTCGATGTTGAAGGCTTGAAGTTGCCATTGGCTGCGGCGCGCCTTCTTCGGAGGATCGCCCAGGAGATACAACAACCGCGCTTGGCAATCCGCGGCCATGGCCTCGTTCGATGCATCACGGGCGATCGATGGCACGGTCCGGCCGCTGCTCAACTCCATGCGCCTCACCTGCCCCATTGAATCGCTGAACACGAGCATGTCGTCGCAGCGAGCCATGCTCAGGACAGCGCCAATCGGCTGCCCGAGTCCATCCAGCGTCAGCGTCTGGTCGACGACAGCTGGCGCGCCCCTAGCGTCGACCTCGAAGGCGCCGGGATCGAGCGGCGTGGATTTGGGGGCGGGAGTACAGCCGGCAATCAGAATTGCGGTGGCGAGGCCGAGAGCGCGCATCGCCGAGTTTGACACCGCCATGCCCTGTTTGTCCCCCACGAGCGGCGAAGCCGCGAGCCCTACGAGGCGCGAAGCGCCGAGCCCCACGAGGGCCGAAGGCCCGAGCCCCACGCCGAGGGGAGCGAGGCGCCTACTTGTTAATGATCCGCGCCAGCCGCCACACGTAATCCACCCACGACGCGAGCGTGATGGCCAGCGACGTCCAGATGACCACGTCCACCCACATCGACGTGTGACCGAGGTAATTGAAGAACATCACGACCACGCACGACAGCACGAAGGTCGCGGTGGCCAGCTTGCCCAGCGGCGAGGGGCGGAAGGTGCGCGGGCCGATCGCCAGGTTGACGATCGCCACCGTCAGCAGGATGCCGACGTCGCGGCTAATCACGGTAACGGTCAGCCACAGCGGCAGGCGGTTGACGAGGCCGATGTTCGGCAGCGTCAGCACGATGAACGTCGCCCCGATCAGCAGCTTGTCGGCAATCGGATCGAGCCAGGCCCCCAGGTCGGTCTTGCCGCTCGTCTTGCGCGCGGCCAGGCCGTCGAGCAGGTCGGTCATGCCGGCGAACATGAAGGTCAGCAGCGCCCAGCCGAATCGGCCATACAACGTGAGCAGGACGAACACGGGCACCAGCAGCATCCGCAGCATGGTCAGCTGGTTGGCCAGCGTGAACACCTGCGTGCTCATGGCCGGCCGAGCGCCTCGATGCGGCCGATGATCTCGATCGCCTCGGCCCCGCTGACACTGCGCAGCAGGTCGAAGTTGCCGTTGGCGAGCGGCATCACGCCGGTGGCCACGGCCTGTGACACGTACGGGTAGCTGAGATGACCGGTCGGCACATCCGTCACCGCCACCTTGGCCGCCTCCCACTTCCGGGCCAGCTCCGGCTTTTCCGCGCTAAGCAGTCGCAGCAACCGCGACACGGTCTGCGCCAGCTCGCCGCGCCGCACGCGCAGCCCCGGTTGGAACTCGTAATTGGGCAGCGGATCCATGATGCCGGCCCGCGCCACCGTGGTGATCCACTGCTGGGCCCAATGGCCGCGAATGTCGGTGATGATCAACTGGCGCGGCCGGGCCCGCGCCACCAGGGTCTCGAGCCGGATGCCAATCAGCGCCGCGATCTCGCCGCGGGCGACACCCGGGTTGCCGGGAATCGCGCGATACTCGGCCGGCAGTTTCAGCAGGGCCGCGCGGGCGCTCACGCGCGCCACCGCCCCCTCGGGCACCTCGGCCGGGTCAATCGCGCGCGCCTGCTCGTAGGCCGACAGGGCGCCGACGACATCGTCGTTGGCCTCAAGCAGTCCGCCGATGGCCGCCCACGACCGCGCGTCGCTGGCGTCGAGCTCCACGGCCTTGCGGTAATGGTCGAGCGCCGCCGCCGGCTCGCCGGCCTTCTGCTCCACCGCCGCCAGTTCCCGGTACAGGAACGCTGAGTCCGGCGACGCGGCAATAGCCTGTTGATACGCGGACTTCGCCTCGTCCCAGCGCCGGCCATCGGTCGCCGCCTTGGCGCGGCCGAGCATGTCCTGGGTCGCGCGGAACCGGAGCAGGTCGACCCGTCCCTTGAGGTCGACCAGCGACGGGTCCCTTGCCAGCGCGGCCTCGAAACTGACGAGGGCCTCGCCGACGCGGTCCATCGCCAGCAGGGCCCGCCCGCGGCCGACCAGTGCCGGCACGTAATCGCCCTCGGCGGTGAGCGCGCGATCGAACCGGGTCAGCGCATCGGCCTCGTGGCCGCGGGCCAGGGCGACGTAGCCGCTGGCCGTCTCGGCGGGATAGAACCCGGCCTGCTGCTTGAGCGCGGCTGAAAACTCCCGATCGGCGTTGCGCAGATCGTCGAGCTGCAGGTATTGCCAGCCGCGATCGAGGCGGCCGGCCTGGGCCGGCAGGGTTCCCTCGGGCGCGGCCGGGAACATGAAGTCCGGATGCCTGGGCGCCCCGGCCACGGCCGGCGGGGCCTTGGGCGCACAGGAGACGGCGATCGCCAGCGCGAACGCGCCGAGGCAAATCAGGAGCGACGGCTTACGCACGACGGCCTCGTACCCTGGCGGCAGCCGGCGTGGCCATGCCGACCTTGGGCAACAGCCGCCGCGGCAAGTCGATCTCGAGCGTGGCGTGATCGCCCATCGTCGCGTGGCTGTGCACGGTGGCATGGCGATAGACCCACGCCAGGCGTTCGGCCTGCGCCGGATCCGACAGGTCGAGGTCGAGCGTCACGCGTTGCTGGTCCAGCGCCAGCCGCGACGCGACGCTGTCGAGCAGCTCCTCGCACCCCAGGCCGGTCGCGGCCGAAATCAGCAGGGCCGACGGATCGGCCTCCTGCACGCGGCGGCGTTCGTCCGCCGACAGCTGATCGACCTTGTTGTAGACCTCGATGCGGGGCACGAGGTGCGCGCCGACTTCTTCGAGGACGCGGGTGACCGCCGCCATGTGGCGTTCGCGTTCGGGATTGGCGGCGTCAATGACGTGCAGCACGAGGTCCGCGTCCGCGGTCTCTTCGAGCGTGGCGCGAAAGGCCGCGACCAGGGTGTGCGGCAGGCGGTCGATGAAGCCGACCGTGTCGCTGACCAGGAGTTCGCGCCGATCGGGCAGCGACACGCGGCGCACCAGCGGGTCGAGCGTCACGAACAGCGCGTTCGACGCCTCGGCATCCGACTTGGTCAACCGGTTGAACAGCGTGGTCTTGCCGGCGTTGGTGTAGCCGACCAGCGCGACGGTCGGGGCATCCATTTTGTGGCGCCGCTCGCGAAGCTGCGTGCGGCGGCGGCGGACGACATCGATTTCATCGGACAGCGTCTTCATGCGGACGCGAATGCGGCGGCGATCGGCCTCGAGCTTGGTTTCGCCGGGGCCGCGCGTGCCGATGCCGCCGCCCTGCTGCGACAGGCCGGCGGTGGCGCCAATCAGCCGCGGCAGCAGGTACTTGAGCTGCGCCAGCTCGACCTGCAGCTTGCCTTCGCGGGTGCGGGCGCGGCGGGCGAAGATGTCGAGAATCAGCTGGGTGCGATCGACGACCTTGCGGTCGAGCCGCTTGGTGAGCTCGCGCAGTTGCGCCGGCGACAGTTCGTTGTCGAAGATGACGACGTCGGCGTCGGCTTCGGCGGCGGCGGCCGCCAGCACCTCGACCTTGCCGCTGCCCAGGAATGTCGCAGAGTCGGGCTTGGGGCGCTCCTGGAGCACGCGCAGGACCACGCGCGCGCCTGCGGCCTCGGCCAGGCCGCCGAGCTCTTCAAGCGAATGTTCGGCGTCGATCCGTCGCGCGCCGCCGGTGACCAGGCCAACGAGCGCCGCCCGCTCCACAAGCACGGGACGCCGTGTACTCATCTGCCTGTCGATTTTACTCCACATCTATAATGAAGGCGCTCATGGAAGAGATTGCAGCGCAGTTTCCTATCCCCCTCACCGCGTATCCGGTGATGGCTGGCGAGTCGTTGTGGCGGGTGCTGTCCGCGCGCGTCGAGGCCGACCCGTTCAATGCCATTGCCACGGTGATCTTCGTCCTCGCGGTGATGCACACGTTCGTGGCCGCGCGCTTCACGGCCGCCGCCCATCGCCTGCAGCACGACAGCGACGCGCGCCAGGCCGCGGCCGGGCTGCCCCTGCGGCCGCTCGTGCGCGCCGAGGTCCTTCACTTCTTCGGCGAAGTCGAAGTGGTGTTTGGCCTGTGGGGCTTGCCGCTGATGGCGGCCATCGTCCTCTCGCGCAACTGGGAGACGGCGACCCACTACATCAACGACACGGTGAACTACACCGAACCGCTGTTCGTGGTGGTCATCATGGCGCTCGCCTCCACCCGGCCGGTGGTGATGCTCGCCGAGAACATCCTGCGGGTGGTGGCCCAGCTGGGCCGCTGCACCCCGGCCGCATGGTGGTGCACCATCCTGATCGTCGCGCCGCTGCTTGGCTCGCTGATCACCGAGCCGGCCGCCATGACCATTGCCGCGCTGCTGCTGGCCCGCCAGTTCTTCGACCTGGGGCCGTCGATGACGCTGAAATACGCCACGCTGGGCCTGCTGTTCGTCAACGTGTCGATCGGCGGCACGCTGACGCACTTCGCGGCGCCGCCGGTGTTGATGGTCGCGCGCACGTGGGACTGGGACACCGCGTTCATGCTGAGCCACTTCGGCTGGCGCTCGGCCCTTGCCATTGTCGTGTCCACGCTGCTCTACCTGGTCGTGTTCCGGCGCCAGTTCGCGGCGCTGGCGGCGCGCCAGGCCGTGCCCGAGAATGAGGCGCCGGCCGAGGAGGCCGAAGAGGGGCGCCGCCTGCTCCCCGTCCCGTGGTGGGTGACGTCGGTCCACCTCGGGTTCATGGCGTGGACCGTCGTCAATTCGCACTACCCGGCCATGTTCGTCGCTGGTTTCCTGTTCTTCCTCGGCTTCGCGCGGGCGACGGCCGCTTACCAGAGCGCCGTCGATATCAAGACGCCGCTTCTGGTGGGGTTTTTCCTCGCCGGGCTGGTGCTCCACGGCGGCCTGCAGGGATGGTGGATTGCCCCGGTGCTCTCGAGCTTGGCCGAGACGCCGCTGTTCTGGGGCGCGACGCTCCTGACGGCGTTCAACGACAACGCCCTGATCACTTACCTGGCGACGCTGGTTCCCAACCTCAGCGATGGCCTCAAGGCGGCCGTCGTCGAAGGCGCGGTCACAGGTGGCGGTTTGACGGTGATCGCCAACGCGCCAAACCCCGCCGGCCAGGCCCTGCTGGGCCGGTTCTTCGAAGGGTCGATCATCCCGTTCAAGCTGTTCCTGGCCGCCGCCATCCCGACCCTCGTGGCCGCGGCAGCCTATCGGCTCATCTGAGAAAAGGGGTCGGGGATCCTAGCCCTCGGCCTGCGGGGCGGCGGTTGGCACCGGCGTCTGCGCCGCGTCCAGGCGGCGTGAGACCAGGACGGCGAGCACCACGAGCAGCACGACATCGGCGACGAACACGATGCGCAGGCCCGACCCGCCGATGAAGCCGGCGACCACCGGGCTGACGGCCAGGCCGATGAGCGAGGCCGTGGTCATGACACCGAAGCCGGTCGCGTGGGCGTCGGCCGGCAGCAACCCGCCGGCGACGGAGTAGATCGTGGTCGTGGCGACCCCAATCGCCAGGCCGACGGCCGCCATCGCCACGCCCACCAGCCACAGCGCCGGTGCCGCCACGATGATCGCCATGGCCAGCGCCGCCGCCGCGGTGCCCCAAACGATCACGCCCTTGGCCGATCGGCGTTTCAGCAGCCGCGGCGCCAGCTGCGATCCCAGCGCCGCCGCCACGGCGCCCAGCGAAAACAGGATGCCCGACACCAGCGGGATGCGCTGCGGCTCGACTCCCACCTGCGCGACGAACAGGGGCAGCACCGGACCAAAACTGCGGTCCACGGTCTGCAACCCGAAGATCACGAACAACGCGAGCACGAACCCGGGCAGGCGCAGCAGGTGCGAGAACACCTCCCAGCCGCCCCGGCGGGTATCGGCCGCCGCCTGCCGCGGCGGGTCCTGATACAGCACCAGCACCAGCACCATGGCCGCCGCGTAGAACGCCGCGGCAAACAGGAACGAGTTGCGCAACCCGACCAGCGGCGCCAGCAGGCCGCCGATGACCGGACCAATCGCCGGCCCCAGCCGATGCCCGGTCTGCACGGCGCCAATCGCACGCGACATGCGCTCGCGCGGCACCGACTGCGCCGCCATCGAAATGGTCAGGGCGCCGTAGCCGGCAAACACGCCGAGCAGGGCCCGCAACGCAAACAGTTGCCACGGCGCTGTCACGAACGCCATGCCGGCCTTGGTGAGGATGAACGCGGTCAGGGAACGGATGACCAGGACCTTGCTGCCGTACTTGTCGCCGACCCGGCCCCAGAGCGGAGCGCTGATCGCGGTGACCGTCGGCGTGGCGCCGAGCGTCAGGCCGGTCCACATCGCAATCTCACCGACATCGGTCGTGCCCAGTTCCGCGATATAGAGCGGGAGGAATGGCATCACCAGCGTGAAGCCGGTGAAGCCGATGCAGCCGGCCGCGGCGGCGGCGAAGACGTTCCTCCGTCCCTGTCGTTCGTCCAATCAGAATCGGATCTTGACCGACGGTCCGGGGTACACCTGGATGCTGTCGATGAAGCGGATGCGATGCGGGTTGGTCTGCATCACCACCGAGCTGGTGCGGATGCCGGCGCCGAAAAACTGCACGCCCTTCATCAGCGATCCGTCGGTCACGCCGGTGGCCGCAAACAGGATGTCCTTGCCGCACGCCAGGTCCTCGGACTTGTAGATCTTCTTGAAATCCTTGATCCCCATGGCGCGGCAGCGCTCCTCGTCTTCGGGCTTGGCGACCACCAGCCGGGCGAAGATCTCGCCGTTCAGGCAGCGCATGGCGGCGGCCGTGAGCACGCCCTCGGGCGCGCCGCCGGTCCCCATCACGGCGTGCACGCCGGTGCCCGAGACCGCGGCCGCAATGCCGGCCGACAGGTCGCCGTCGCCGATCAGGCGGATGCGGGCGCCGGTCTCGCGAATCTCGGCAATCAGCCGCTCGTGACGCGGGCGATCCAGGACAACGACCGTGAGCTCGTCGATCTGGCGGCCCAGGCTGCGGGCAATCGCGCGCAGGTTCTCGCGCACCGGCGCATCGAGGTCGACCAGGTGCTTCGAGGTCGGCCCCACCACCAGCTTCTCCATGTACAGGTCGGGCGCGTGCAGCAACCCGCCCTTCTCAGACGCCGCCAGCACGGCAATGGCGTTGGCCGCGCCGGTAGCGCACAGGTTGGTGCCCTCGAGCGGATCGACGGCAATGTCGACCTCGTCGAAGACCCGTCCGTTCGGCCGCTTGTGCACCATGCCG